>JAJYRM010000123.1 GCA_021794075.1 Bacteroidota bacterium
TTGCTTTCTATTCACCAGCGTTCTTACTTCCCTCCCGAGCACATCATATACTTTCAGACTGACATTGCTGACTTCTGATATCTGATATCTGATTTCTGTCGTAGGGTTGAAAGGGTTGGGATAGTTCTGATATAATTCGAATTCTTTCGGGATACCTGCAAGAGGCTTCACAGCCGTCGGGATAAGAAAGGTTATCGCATTATCCAGGTGAGCTCGCCAGTTGCCTATTGAATGCGCTTCGTGCCACTCGTTCCATTTTACATCATATCCCTTGTTCTTTAAGCCGTCTCTCATCGATTTTGCGTTCATCATTATCGACTGCTCATAAGTCCCCCAATCGATGTACCACCGGATGTTTTTCTTCGGCCCTGCGAGAACGGAGTCGAAAACACGCATTCCACTCGTGGGCATGTAAGCGGGAGAGAACGCGGCCGCGAGACCGAATTTATCCGGATGGTTATAACATATTTGTGTCGTGATGAGGCCGCCATATGAATAACCACCCATCCCGCGATACGCCGGCTCGCTTAGAGTCCGGTATGTGGAATCGATGTGCGGCATCAGCTCATCAACGATGAACGTCTCGAAACTGCCTGCCTTGGTGGTCGCATATTCGGACTCCCGATCGCTCTCGCTAACAGGTGGCACGAATACACAGATGACCGGGTGTTTCACAAGATCGTGTTCAATAAGGTAATTAAGCGTGTTGTTCACATAACCGCGCCTCAGAAATTCCAGTCCGTCATGCAGGAGGAAGACCGGAAACCGTTCCGTGCCTTGTGAAGTGTATCCCGGCGGTGTGTATACTTTTATTGTTCGCGTGTTTGCAAGGATTTTGCTTGTGAACGAAATTGAGTCGATGGTGCCGTGCGGAATTTCGGGATAATAATTGATCTCAGGCGGCTGCACGTAATCGGGCATGGCAAGCTCTGAATTTGGATCGTACGACCCGGATATCTGATGTGGATTCAGGGGGTCAAGGATCCAGGTAGTCCCATCGACAAAGAACTTGTAATCAAGACGCGCATCGGATTCATATGATGCTTCAAAGTACCACAGGTCGGTCCCATAAAGGTTAGTCATTGGAGACGCACTCGTGCTCCATCCGTTAGCATCACCGGGTACCGTGATGCTGCTCGCAGTGCCTCTGTAAATGTAGTAAACGTATTGCTTCTGCTCGACAAACGGAAGCGAATCCGCGGCAGTCATGAAGCTGTCGACAACAGCTCCGCGTTCGGCCTGGGATGCCAGGTTGACGCGGTTCACGAAAGCATTGAACAGCGGCCCGAGTATATGTTTCTGAATGCGCGTGTTCGAGGTGGGATTGCCGCCGTATGCGCCCATATCGTTTCGTATTGTGCCGAGAGATGGGGAAAGAGCGTACCCTGCTCTTGCCGGGTTCTCGATATCGTTGAATAGCGGATCGGGATTCCCGGCATCCACACATTGGGAAGTATCTGAAAGAGAGAAACTCAGCGTGTCCGCTAAACGTGGATTCACATCTATATTACCGTTTCCGGAATAGCCGCCCTCGACATCACTGTACTGAACGTTCCCGCTGCCGGAAATTTGATTGCTTCCCCCGTTTCCCCAGACGATAGAATTCTGAATAATCGGAGTCCAGGGTCCGCGAATGTGGATCCCACCACCATCGGCTCCGGTCGGCTCATTTGAGGTAACCGTATTATTCAACATGTTCGGTGCCCGGGTCGTGGCGGTTTCGGTATAAAACTCAAGACCTCCTCCCGACAACGCTTTGTTTCTCGCAATTACATTGTTTTTGACGAGTTGATCGAGACCGCCGTATAGACATATCCCGCCACCGTATGAGCCTTTCTTTCCTTCGACGACATTATCGAAGATCCGGTTGTTGATTATCTCGACCGAGGAGGTTCCTTCCAGGGAATGCAGCCCGCCTCCCCAGCAAGGATACACGGTACAGTTCGGGGCAAGCGCGCGATTTCGAGCAATGAGATTCCCCGAGATCAGTACGCCTGAAGACGCAACCGCAACACCCCCACCGTTGCTGTTCCATCCGGAAGAGTTCGTCTGAGCAAGGTTGTCCGTTATGACGTTGTCAACCAGGCGCGTATTCGGTCCAGTTATTCCAACTCCTCCGGCACCAGCCTGAAAATTCTGAGATTGGATCGCATTGTGACTGATTTCGTTATAATCAATAATTGCGTTTCCTACACAGTAAATCCCTCCGCCATACGCACCGTTAGCAGTAGTCTGGTTGATCGTATTAAACGAGACAGTGTTGTGACTGATGCGGCAGCCCGATGCTGCATAGATGCCGCCTCCTAACCTGTCATGCGATGCGTAATAACTGGTGTTCGTGACAGTGCCGGTCCCACCCGTAATTGTGAAACCGGTGAGTACCGAATTCGTGTCTTCCCCCGAGACAAAGTACACGGTCGATCCGCTGTCCGGATTACTTGAATGACTTCCATCGATTATCGTCTTCGAGATGTGAGAGGTATCGTCGTCAGTAACGAACCGGCTTGCAACTGTAATCTTCTTTCCCCGGAAGCGAATATTCTCGTAGTAAGTCCCTTCAGATACAAGGACCAGGTCGCCATTCTTCGTAGCATTTATACCTGCCTGAATAGTTGCGAAGTCTGCAGGGACATTGATGGTGTCAACTTGGAGAACGGTTGCAGTCGCATAGCCGATGCTCCCTGCCCAGGATGCCGACCCACCCATGTACCACATCTTATAATTCCCGTCGAGCGAGTCGTACAAAACGTAAGGCGAACCAACATAAAGATTATCCCAGCTCCCAGCGGTCTTGTCCAATATGACTTTCCCCCCCTTCGTCCACGGGCCCGCCAAATTCTTCGAGGTAGCATAGCCGATCTTCCAGTTGCAAAATGTTCCGCCAATATAGAAGAGATAATAGGTGGACATATTCTCGTTGTACGCGAGTCCCATCGGTTGTACTCTGGGATATTCCCAGCTTCCGAACGCACCGACATTGAGGACGTAGTTCGGAGATTTTGTCCAGTGTATTCCATCGTTCGAGCTTGCGTATCCACCACGATAAACCGAGCCGTCGTACGCACCATATATCATGTGGTACGAGTTCCCCTCGAAAACGATTGAACCGGGAAATACCATCAACCCATCCCAGGTGCCCGCAGCGCCGGGTGAAAGTACGGGATTGCCTGAGTACTTTGTCCACGTGATACCGTCCGGTGAGGTTGCATACCCCACGTATTCGTGGGTTCCGTCATCGCCGCAGTACCACATTTTATAGGAAGAGCCGTCATACAATACGTAAGGGGCGGAGACCCAATTATCATCCCAAGTACCCGGAGCACCCAGATCGAGAACAGGTCCGCTGTGTTTTGTCCAACTGATGCCATCCGGCGATTCGGCATAACCAACGCGCATATTCGCGCCGTCGTAACCGGTGTACCACATTTTGTAAAGCGTATCCTGCCGGATAACCGAGCAGCAGAAGACCCACTGATCGTCCCACTCACCCGAAGCTCCGGGTGAGAGGACCGCACCTCCGTGCTTTGTCCACGAAATCTGCGCGAATGAAATTTCAGCGAAGAAAAACAACAGGCTGAGAAAGGACACCGCGAGGCATCCTTTGCGTGCCAAAATCGCAGTAGAACTCTCCATTTTAGCCTCCGTTTCTTGATTGGATATTTTATTTATAGGATCCTTGGATCGCGTTTCATTTCTTAAGTTCCATCTCTTTCGTCGACCTATATTCGGCTGCTTTCATCTCGTATTTGTATATCCCATGAGACATTTTCTTCGCGTGCCATACCACCTCATAAGTACCCGGCTCTTCCACTTTATCCACGAGCCGTTGTACCATCTCATCGTCCGCGTCATATATCGTCAGCACAATTCTCTCCCTTCTCGGAACGCAATATTTTATCGTCGTCCTTTCACTGAAGGGGTTGGGGTAGTTCTGCGCCAACTGAAACCTCGAAGGGACCATATCCGCCGAAATACGCTTCTCGTTGAAACGACGCATAATTATCTCTGCAACTTTGTTCCTTACAGGAGTACAAGTAACCTTTGGAAGTGATCATCTTCTATGAATTTCCGGTATAATCATCCCGATTTTGGGTAATCAGGGAAAAAAGGCGAGTTAAACTGAATGTGTGTGTTACTTCGTCCTGTTAACCAGGCTTGCGATATTCAGATGGCGACACCCCGAATTGCTTTCTAAAGGCCGCGGCGAAATGCGACGGGTCGTTAAAACCGACTTCAAACGCTATCTGCGCGACGTTGCCCCATTTTTGCTCGATCAGCTCAGCGGCCTTGTTAAGTCTGAACCTCCTGATTAGCTCTCCGGGCGGTTCGCCCACGAGGGCGGTGAGCTTCTTCTGAATCAGCGACCTGCTCACTCCTACTTCTCGAGCGAGATCTTCCACCCCAAAAGCTCCGTCGCCTATGTGCTTCGAAACAGATTCCGATACCCTTTGTAGGAACTGTCTGTCGCCGGACGTCGAGACATTTTCGTCCAATTCCACGAGCCCGCGCTGCCTGAAGTGTTCGTGTAACCTGTTTCTCTGGTCAAGGAGGTTCTTCAATCTCGCTATCAACTCGGCCGCCTCGAACGGTTTTGGAATATACGCGTCAGCACCGGTTTTGAATCCTTCGATCTTATCTTCCGTGGATCCCTTCGCGGTGAGGAGGATGATCGGTATATGACTAGTCCTCAAATCATCCTTCAGTTTGGCGCACATCTCATGGCCGTCCATTTTCGGCATCATCACGTCGCTTATGATGATGTCTGGAATTGAATCGATTGCCTCCGAAAGTCCTTCGACGCCGTTCGACGCCTCTATGATTTCATAATCAGATCGAAGTATTGCCGAGATGTAATTCCTCATATCCGAATTGTCTTCCACGATAAGCAAGTGGGGCCTCTGTCCGTCCCCCGGGGGTACCATCATTAGCGCATCGGCCCTTGAAGTCTTCGTCCACTGAACTTTGTCCCCCTCGAATTCTTCGCGATGATCCTCCTTCTCGCCGTAAGATTCCTGAGATGTGTTGACGATTTGATCAGGGCGCAAATGCTTGCTTCCTTTCCTAAAAGCGACAGTAAAGGTGGAGCCTCTTCCCTCCTCGCTCTCCACCGTGATAATTCCCCCATGAAGCTCCACCAATTCTTTTGTGAGCGACAATCCAATTCCTGTGCCTTCGAACTCTCTGTAGGGACTGCTGTCCACCTGATAAAATCTGTCGAAGATCTTCTCAAGTTCGTTCTTTGGAATGCCTATCCCCGCGTCAGTTACGGATATCCATACTTCCCATTCGCCGTTCACTACCTTGACCTCGACACGACCCCCTCGCGGCGTGAATTTGAGAGCGTTCGAAAGGAGGTTGCTCATGATTTTCTCGAATTTATCTCTGTCGAGATAGAGCGCAAGCGCGTCTTTTTCGGCACGAAGCTCGAGAGAAATTTTCTTGCTCTCCGCGTACGAGGTGAAGGAGGATATAATATCCTCCAATAAGGGAATCACATTCTGGCGGCGCGCCTGAAGTTTCATGCTTCCAGCTTCTATCTTGGTTAAATCAAGGAGCTGGTTCACGAGCCTGTTAAGCTTGCGGGCGTTTCTCCAAATGATGTGCGCGCTCTCCCTCGTCTTGCCCTCGACAGTTTGCGCTTCTATTTGTTCCGCGGGCCCGAGTATGAGTGTGAGTGGCGTCCGGAATTCGTGCGATATGTTCGTGAAGAAACGAGATTTAAGCTGATCCATCTCGTGAAGCTTCTCGGCTTCGAACCGCGACATTTCGAGCGCGTGTTTCGTCGTAATTCTCCGCGTCTGTATTTTCAATGCCAGGTAGCCTATTCCGATAATGAAAAGCGCGTAACCGATGTAAGCCGCATTCGTTCGCCACCAGGGAGGGCGTACGAATAGAGTAACCGAGGTCGCCGCGTTATTCCACCTTCCATTATTGTTGGCGCCTTTGACCCGAAACACGTATGTACCTGGCTGAAGGCTTGTGTACATCGCCGAGTGTCGTGTGCCACTGTAAATCCAATCCTTGTCAAATCCCTCCATCTTGTACGAGTAACTGTTCTTTTCAGGATGCGAATAATTCAGCGCGGCAAAGTCAAAGGCCAGGACGTCCTGATCATGGGTGAGTTCAATCCTGTTCTTCACGCTTATATCACTATCGAGTCTGGCCTCGGCATTGAACAACTTGAAGGACGTGAGAACGACCGGAGGAGTAAACAGGTTGTCGCGCACACTATCAGGGTTAAATCGCACGAATCCGTTCGAGCCGCCGAAATAGAGATGGCCATCATGGCTCTTATAGCTTGAGTGCATGAATTCTGACGGCGCGATTGGCACTCCTTCCGCGGGGCCGTAGTTTGTGGTCAGGCCCGTGACAGGGTTGAATCTTGATATTCCTCGAACTGTCGCCATCCAGAGATTGCCCGCCCGACGACTCTTCGCCGTGGAGCCGGTGTTATCTTCGAGTAGTTCGTATATAAGCGGACCCGCGAGCTCATCTTTGAAAGGAACATGAATGATACTACCGCTCTTACTGTCAATGCAGTCTAGTCCACTCGCCATTCCTAGCCATAATTTCCCCGATCTGTCCACACAGATCGATGCCGGATAACCGCTCGTGACACTAGTTGCATTCTCGACATCTTCGCGGTAATAATGTGCCTGGCCGCTCTTCTTGTCAAATATCTCCAATCCTCCGGCAGTAAGCCATAAAGCGCCGTTACCATCCTCCAGGATCTTTCCGATCGGGTTGGAATGCTGGCCTGAATAACCGGGAGGGCCGCAGAAGCAATAGTTTGTGAACCTTCGCCGCTTCCTGTCAAACTGTAGAAGCAACCCTGACCCTATCCCCCCTCCGAGCCACATCGTCCCATTCCTGTCGATGCAGATTGAGACAATCTCTTCCGTGGCGGACAGACCGACCTTTTCGGCATGCTGCTGGAAGTAGGAGAATTTTCCCGTGGCCGTGTCGAGCATGCAGAGTCCTCCGGAAGTCCCGATCCAGATTAGCCCCGAAGAATCCTGCAGCAATTTGAGTATCCTACCGTTCCTTAATCCACCTGGGTCAGCCGTGTTCTCGTCATAGTGAGTCTTGGTTCCGGCAGACAAATCGAGCCTGTCCAGGCCATGCAGCGAACCGACCCAGACGATACCCGACTTGTCTTCGATGACAGCGTTGACAGAGGCGTGACTTAAATTGACCCTTTCGGACGGGCTCTTTGAGATGTACAGGAAAGCGTTGCCCACATGATCAAGGAAGCAGATTCCTCCGGTCTGGGTTCCAAACCAGAGGTTACCAGCCGAATCTTCAATCATGCCAGTTACGTAACCTTCCGGCATAGCGTGCGGTTTATTCTCATCGCGTTCAAGTACATGAACGGTTCCGTCCCTTCTGTCCATCAAACCCAGCCCTCGGGATGTCATCACCCAGAGCCTATGCTGCCGGTCCTCATAAAAACAATCGACCGTTGTTGCGACTGCCAAAACCGGTTGTCCGGAATCCCTTCTTATCAATTGAAATTGTCCCGTTGCCCTGTCGAAGCGCTCCAGGCGGCCGTCCCCGGCAACGACCAGTATTTTACCCCCGAAGGTGAAGTAGATTAAATGGAAGCTGTTGAGCGCGGGATCGGCATTCCGGTAACGCGCTAGATTTCCCGTGGCAATGTCAAACCTGCAGACTCCGTCAGATGTTGCCAGCCAGAGCGATCGGTCTTTCTCCTCAGCGATTGAGTTAACCGGATTTCTACCGACCTGTTCGCAATGAACAAATCCGCCCGCCCCGCTGAGAAGCTTGTCCAACCCGCGTTTGGTTCCGATCCAGAGATTGCCCTCAGAGTCCTGATGGATCGCGCAGATACTGTCGCTGGAGATGCTTTCGGCAAGCCCGGGATGATGCCTGTATACGAGAAAGGAATCCGAAGAGGGGGAATATTTTCCAAGCCCGTCGCCCATTGTGCCTGCCCATATATCGCCGGCGGAGTCCATTGATATTACATAGGTGCGGTGTCCTAGACCGATATTATAGCGAGTGACTTTGTCGGTAACCAAATCGAGTCGACGTAATTCTCCTCCCGCCGGGATAAACCAGAGAGAACCTCGCCTGTCTTCGACGAACATCGAACCGGCATAGATGGGAGTTTGATCGTAGATCTTGAAATTGTAGCCGTCGTATCTGCACAAGCCGCCGGTGGTTCCAAACCACATGAAGCCTCTGCTATCCTGATAAACACTGTAAACTGTGGAGGTGGGGAGTCCCTGCTCGACTCCGATGCGCTTGAAACTGTAATTGCCTTCCTGACAGAACGCTCGCGCCGAAAGCGTTAGTACGAGAAGGATTCCAAACAGGACTTGGAGATTGTTGACTGGCGCGTTTCGCGTACCTCCGCCTTTTCGGCGCCGGCCTTCTCGTCTATAGCGGCGTGGCGCATGTGGGGTTACGTTCTTTTCTCCTGCGAGCCTATTTTCGCAGCACGTACGAACCTCGGGGCTCAGAGAAGGGCCGCGCTCCTCGCCAAAAATATATATGCGCGCGTGTGGCATATTCGACTGAATTCTGGAGCGGGAAGTGGTCTTGCGGACGCCGGAGAAAATGTGAAATCTGATCGGTCCGCGGAGGCATCATAGAGCTTTACGTCTGCGTCTCATGAGGTGCTTGGCGAAGTCGCCGCTCCTGATCACCTATGTCCGCCGATTTGACACCGCTAAATGCCTCTGAAGATCTGAGATGGTGTCCGGCTCAATGCCCCATTTTAAGAATACAAACTCTTAAATACAACAATCCGCGGTCCTATGCGTGCTAACCTCAGACGCCAAACTTGAAGCAGTCCGCGGGGGAACGCAAGTCCTCCGCGTTGATGGGTTCGAGAGCCGCTTAACGAGGATCTCATAGAAGAGAGGGAGCGTCGTAAGGACGTCCCCTTCCAGCGGAAGCTGTCGCGCGTCTGCCCACCGAAATAGCATTTGACGCTCAACCCGATTTCGAATTGGGACGGTGGGCGTCTTCCATAATGGCGTCGTCAAGTCTCGCTAAAATCACCACGAGATCAATTGCGACCTCTTTCACGCCAAGCTATTGAAATAATTCCGATAATGACGCGCTTCTTCATCCATTTATCTCGGGCGGGTGGAGCCTGCCGATGCGGCCTCTCGGTGATTCAGACTTCACCTCCGACATTTGAACGGCGTTTAGTCGCATGGCCTGCCGAGCATTCAGAGATCGTGTTCCACTGCGTGTCCCATACTAGTCGTGCTCCGTCTATTCGTGGCGTTTCGGATATGGCTGCAAAATCACCGGCGGCCTCGGGGGCTGATTGAAATTAAAGTCTTTTACAAGGTTGCCAAGTATCGGCAAACTCTCTCTCACGTCGGGCCGGGAGTCGGGACGGCCGTCCGTCTTTGGATCGATGCGCTGACCTCCCATGAAATCGTCCTCTATGAATTTCAAATAGGCGTCATGGGAGAGTATTTGGTGGTCTATGTATCCCTTCTTCGCGTAAGGACTGATCACGAGGCCCGGCACTCTCAGGCCGTACCCTAACTCATCGACGCTCGGTGGCAGGACGTTATCGTAAAACCCTCCCCAATCATCCCACGAGAGAAAGATGGCGACGCTGTCCCATTCCTTGCTTTTCATTACGGCGTTGATAACCCTGGTCACATACGCCTGCCCTGTGCTGATAAGGGAGGGTGGATGTTCGGAGTCTTTGAAATTCGGAATTACCCAGGAAACGCTCGGGAGGGTATTGTCTTTCAACGCCTTGAAGAAGTCCGCGATTACTTTATCGTTCTTGACCTGGTGATCCTGATGGACGTCCACGAAGCCTGGCAAGATGTCCCAAATAGTCGGAACGGTCTCGTCGGGGATGTCTATCCAGTTGTATTCCGGCTTCTTAAGCAGATGCTCCTCGTCGAGATAATAGGCCCAACTCACGTGATTCTTATGAAGAAGGTAGGTGATGTCGGTCCACGCGAAAGGGGTCGGATTCGATTCGCTTCTATCGGCCGGGTCGAGGCTACCGGCGCAAGACATCGGGTCGCCTGGGATTATGGCGTCCGCCGACCAGGCCGACACCATGAAGAGATGGGTTGGGAAACTCCACGAGAGAATCGGTTCGAACATATGATCCTGCAGGACGAAATCTTTCGCGTATGTCCAGTAATTAGGTATCTCCCGCTGGTCGTGGTACCCCATGCAATCGAGGTAAAGGGGCCTTTGTACCGGCCTCCCGATATTGGAGTCCATCATCTCTTTGTAGCTCTTCAGGCTGGAGTTCCCGAGTTTCTTGTAGCTCTCTTTCAAGGCTGCCATCCCCTGGAAACGGTGATACTCCACTTCCGCTGACGCGATGAACCCGTCCATCTTGCCGTAATCGATATCGTAGAAGGCGTTCGACACCATATGCGGGCAGTCGAAGTCGCGGTCGTCCGGGTCGTGGTAAGGCCGTACGATCTTCCCTGTTTCCGGGTCCCGGACTCCGACAGTCGGGACGCCGTCCTTCATCGGTATTCCGTCCGCGCCTGGAAACGTGCCGAAGTATGAATCGAACGAACGGTTCTCCTGCATTATGATTATCACGTGTTTGATCTTATGGATCCCCTGGTCCTGTGCTCTCGCGGCGCGCGGAAAGATAAAAGCGATCGTGAAAATCGCCGCGGCGAGCGAAATCGCGAGCATATATGGAAGCCGCGAGTATTTGTCGTTCCCTGAGGATTCAACATGTATTCTTATCGACATTTCTAGCTCCTTTCGACTAAGTCCTTACACGCGTAACGAAGTTCGGAGATCATCGTGAGGATTTTAAGTGCGAGCCATGGAAATGCTCAGTGAAACTAAACAACCGGCGGCAGAGTTAAACTCCTTGTTAGATTGGGTTCAGAAACATTTGCACGGATTGAATCGTGGTGGGAAATAAGGGGGTCTTAAGCCGTCCGCCGGCAAGGTCAATGGTAATCCTGTCACGCATCTCTTTTTCCTATGGTCCTATTTAACCTTATTTATAGACGAAGTCAAGTATTTGCCATGATCGATTTCGAATCCTGCCGGAAGGTTATGAGGGGAGAATGAAGAGTTGAAATCGAATTGGTCAAGTCTGGTCAGGACTTCTATTGAATCGTTTGGATGTGCCGTATTACGCTTACAGGTGCACCATCAAACCGAAGGCGACATAGTTGATCAAGGCAAAAGTATACACCGCATCGTTTTTCGCGCCACCTTCAAGGAGACGATATCCGGCCTTGACGCTGAGCTTATCCGAGATCGCGTAGGTAAGGGCCGCCAGCACATCCTCGGCTCTCCCTTGTGGGGCCGCGAGCGCGTCTCCAAGGAAGAGGAATCCCAGCCGATCGTGGATAGGCAAGAAGAACCGAAAATTGATCAGCGGCACAAATCCGATATTGTCTTTGAACGATTCGATCGTTCCGCTTCGCAACCCTATGCTCGCGTCTCTAATTTTGCCGGTCAGTCCTAACCCAAACTCAAAAGATCTTCCCTGATAAATTTCATACCTGTAGGTCAGTCGGTATGAGTTGAATTTGTATGTCGCGTTGACTTCCGTGTTTGCGGGAAAATTGACATTTTCGAAATTCACCACTTCACCGAATCTCCATCAGCAATGTTGAGCATTCGC
>JAJYRM010000124.1 GCA_021794075.1 Bacteroidota bacterium
AGCCGGAGAAAGTTGTATCGTTGTGCAAGCGCTATCGCGGGGATACAATGGAACAGGTCCTGTACGGGAGGCCTCTGGCATTATTCCAGTTGAGGAAGATTGAAGACGCAAAAGCTGCTCTCGAGATTGCGATAAACTGTCTGCCGAACGTCGCTTCAGAGCTGCTGAAGAAAACGCATCGTCCACCAGCAGGTCTTAACCCTCAATACGTGACCGTCGGTGGTGCAGACCAGGCATTCTATTACTGGAAAGATCATGGCCAATATTGGAAGATGACTGAGGGAGCGCTGGAGTTCGTGTCGTCTGTGCTCAGAAGGAAGTAGCTACCACTTCAATCTCCCAAGCTCACCCCTCGCTTGCTAAAATTCTGAGAATCTCGCATGATCGTGCGAGAAGTTAAGCCTTTTTGCAAGTGCCGCTCTCCAGAGACATTACAATTTCGAACGAATTGTGCCCGCCGAAATAAAAGTGACAGTTTCAGAGAATGGACACGGGAGCACGACCCGTTGTCGGAGTTATCGTTCGCAGAAAGTCTCATAAATCGATACTATTTGCAGTTGTCAGCTCCAATATCCTCTTCATGGTGCCATCCTCCCTTGAATTTCCTGGAGTTCAAATCAATCCCTCTTCCAGACACGCCGCTTCCATCTTCTCACCTGCCCGTACTTGAATAATTCCTTAGTTCGGGATATAATAGCTATGTCGAACTATAAAATTTCATAGTACGGGATAACAAAATGAGCAAAGTCGGGAATTTCATCCAGCAATCGGCAGGATACAAAGCGTTTGTGCCGGACAGTTTTCCTCCTCATGATCCGGTTCAATGGGATAACGACTTGATTCTCCTCCTCTCCGACGCCAACCTTGCTATCGGCAGGCTCAAAGAAATCGAGCTGACTGTACCTGACGTCGACTTCTTCATCTTCATGTATGTCCGCAAGGAAGCCGCGCTATCAAGCCAAATCGAAGGGACACAAGCGACTATAATCGACTTGCTAAAGGTTGAAGCAAAAATCGGCGACGAAGTGCCGTCGGATGTCGATGAAATCAGAAACTACATTGCAGCTATGAACCACGGCCTCAAACGCCTCAGGAAGCTTCCCCTATCGCTGCGATTAATCAGAGAGATACATGCAGAGCTCCTGAAGGGAGTCCGTGGAGAAAATCGGTCTCCCGGTGAATTCAGGAAAACACAAAACTGGATTGGAGGAGCCAGCATCGCATCGGCCTCCTTTGTACCCCCACCGGCAACCGAGGTCCTAAGGACGATGGGAGATGTCGAGAAGTTCATTCATTCCAAGGCCGACTCGCTGCCGGCTCTGATCAAGGCCGCTTTGATGCATGCCCAGTTCGAGACCGTACACCCCTTCCTCGACGGCAACGGCAGGGTAGGACGACTTTTGATAAGCTTTTACCTTATTAGTGAGGGCATATTAACACAGCCACTTCTCTATCTCTCCGATTTCTTCAGGAAGCATCGCCTTGAGTATTACGACAAATTGAATACTTATCGCGCCGATGGCGGTATCGAGGTCTGGTCGAAGTTCTTCCTGGACGGCATAAGGACGGTCGCAACGGATGCAGCGGATGTTGCCTTGGAAATTATGAGATTGAAGGAAAGGGATACAAAGAAAGTCGCCGAGTTCGGTAGAAATGCGAAGACCGGGTTCCGCCTTTTGGAGAAACTCTATTCCATGCCTGTTGTGGATTACAAATCTGTCTCACGAATTACCGGGTTATCATCCAAATCCACTGTTAACCAGCTGATAGATAAATTTACTGCGTCACGAATACTGCATGAAGAGACCGGGCAGAAGAAGAACCGTCGCTTTGTTTATCGCGAGTATCTGAACAAGTTCAACAGATGAGGATACCCAACGCCTATTATCTGATTATCGATCTCGAGGCGACCTGCTCCGATGACGGATCCATACCGGAATCCGAAATGGAGATAATTGAGATCGGTGCTGTAATGCAGAACTCCAAGACATTTGAAATTGAATCCGAGTTTCAGACTTTTGTAAAGCCTGTTCGACACCCTGAGTTGACGAGATTCTGTCTCGAATTAACGAAGATCAGACAGGATGATGTTGATGTTGCTCCACTGTTTCCCCAAGCTTGTGAAATGATGAAAGGATGGATGGCAGACTTCCCTGACGTCTTGTTCTGCTCCTGGGGAAACTATGACCGGAACCAGTTTGTCACTGACTGCAATTTTCATGGCATCGAGTATCCATTCGGAGCCGAGCATATAAACCTCAAAGCTCAGTTTTCAAAGTCCTCTGGACCTCGGAAGCGGGTTGGCATTGCTGGCGCTTTGAAATATCTTGGGCTTGAATTTGAAGGTACCCACCACCGCGGGATTGACGACGCCAGAAATATAGCCCGGATAATGCGACACGTCTGCAAGAACGTCTAGAGAGTGGCCGTCCTTATCTCGCTCTTAACTGACTTCTGTCAATTCTCTTGCACCCAGGTTGCCTGAGCGCTCGAGTATTTGGAGATAGCAACCCGGGCAATCAACCTTTCCTGAAGATAACGCAATAGCAGGAAATTGAAATCAATCTTGTCCTTGTCTGCAAGGTTTTTGAGATAGGCAAGTACAGAGGCCGGGAGGTTTTTGGCAGGCTGCTTCATCCGAGAATTGCTCTGGTGTACTGTGACACAATCTGTTTGACCCTGCATATCTCCGCAAACTTCATGAGAGCCTTAACGTCCCTCTTGGGGTTGCGCAGGTATTCTCTCAGTCCTTCAGCCGCAAGGTCGACGCCGATTTTGTTCCTGTATCGAAACATATCACAGACCGTTTTCTCCGGTCCGTAGATTCTTATGGTCCCTGTCCGCGTCTTATGCTGTTCAATGCCGGCTTTGTATTGTCCCGGCGAGAAGTAGAAGAGCTCGGCCGGAGTCGACTCAATTCTATTTGGCTTAGAGTCCCTCGGACTGGCGACGCTTATCTTTGTCGGTATAAATGTCGTTAGTCCGTGGAATGAGAGAGCTGACTCGAGGCAGACGACGGCTTTCGGCATAGCGAGACAGATCTCAACCATTCCAGATTCGCTGCTGCGCGGAACGCTGGCAAGTCGATAGAGGCCAGGCTTCACTTTGGTGATGGTTCCGGAATCATAGAGGTCTTTAATGGCCCTGGTGTGAATCCCGGCTGCCTTCAGCTCGTTCATGCGGGCATAGCCGCCATTTGACTTGAAGTATTTTACTATTTCGCTGCTTGTCATATGGTCCTAAATTACCGCACTTAAAATCAAGATGCGGAGGAAAAGAACCAAACCGATGCGCGGCCATTCTGAAATGCCTGTTCTTTCCAAGCAATCATTTGCGCCCGATGCCACACCACGATGCTTTCTGCCCTCATTTCCACAAGTGACCAACTGTGATTACGTGAGGGTGCGGATTTTGAATGCGACAAGATTACCTATACTTATCCATTTCGATAGGTAATACTGTCGGAGCTTGGATCGGTTAGTACCGTCCAAAATTAAGATTCTCCGTCCCTTTGTTATTCGCCTGCCGGTTTTGTAAAATCAGGTCATAAACTATGGATACTTCGGAATCAAAACCTTACAACGGCGACGGTGAATACTTCTTCGATATCGAAGAGTATCTGAATTCTTTGGTAAGAAGTAGCAACGCTGCACCTCTGGAGGATTTCTCCGGACTCTCGCCTGAGCAGATGCACCATCTCCTGTATTACCCTCTGGAAAGCGAAGGATCGCCAATATATTTGCGAGGGAACTTACCCGAGGGAACTTATGACGCAATCCCTTTTTTCCGCCTCGTGGAGGAGTTTACCAGGATCGTTGGCCGCGAAGGATTCATAAAGCTCACTCCAAAGGGCGCCTTGCCTCGGAAAATCCTCCATGAACTCTACGGGTTCGGTTTCCTTAAAGAAGAGTTTATAGAAAAAGGATACGTGAAGCTCATGAGGGAATCTGATTCTGTTGTACTGACTACGTTACCCATTGTAGCCAGGCTCAGCGGACTCATTACGAAGAAACTCGGCAGATTTACACTCACGAACCGCGGCCGAAAGTTTGCAGAAAGCGATCACCGGGAAGAAATGTTCAGACTCATCCTGGGAACGTTCACTGATAGATTCAATTGGGATTACAACGACGGTTACCCCGTATCCGGTACAGGTCAATTCGGCTGGGCTTATACCACGTACCTCCTCCTAAAATTTGGCTATTCGGACCGGAGTGTTGGTTTCTACGCAGACAAATATGCGACTGCCTTTCCGATGTTCTGGAGCCAATTCCAGGACGGTCCATTTGGTTCGGCACGGAAGCAGTGCACGAGCTGCTATGCCCTCCGCGTCTTCGAACACTTCCTCAACTGGTTCGGGTTTGTTCAATTCAAAGGTGAAGACGACTTTCTCCACAGAGAGAAATCGCTGGTGAAAAGTACCGATGTTCTCGCGAAGGTGTTCGAACTGAAGTAAAGCAAGCCGCAGGACCTGTCTTCCTCCAGAAGCCGTGATGCTACCGTAACTGCTGGTGGCGATCATGATAGACGTCAATTGGGATTTTGCTGGATTGCCTTCTGAGAAGGAACCGCGGATTCTCTCATAAGAACCATTGCCTCAACTATCCACTTGATATTATGTTGAGATGTATATAAGAAGAAGCTAATCTTGGACACCGCAAAGCTGTTTGATATCGGGAGTGATCAGGCCGTCCAACTCCCTCAGGCCTACAGAATGGAAGGCGGGGAAGTAAACATAACGAAGGTTGGAGATGCAGTAATCCTTCTTCCGTTAAAAAAGAAATGGGGTTCGCTGTTCGAAAGCCTGGAGGAATTCTCCGACGACTTTATGGCTGAACGGGTTCAGCCTCGCCTGGAAAATAGAAGTGAACTATCCAGGCAAATCACTTGCTTTTCTATTAAACACGTGAAGCCTTTGGCTACTAATGACAAGGCCAAAAAGAACACTGAAGCGGAAGAGACACTTGGCGGATAAAGACAAATCGCCGAAATTATCGATGAATAAAAACAATCGAGCTATGAAGAATAATGGGAACGACATTCTGAAGGGATGGGAGGATTTCAAAGCCGGTCGAGTCAGGCTACGTAGGTGGACACTCAACAAGAAGACCGGTGAGAGGATCCTCTCCAATGCAAGTGTCGAAGACCTGCGGAAGAACAGGGCCGAAACACAATAGAAATAAGTTCCAGAAGCACTGCCATTGGTCCGAAGGAAAAGGCCCTTTTCTTAGGCTCACGATTGACACTTGCACGTGTGGCGTTAAAGCGTTAACTTAAGCCGTGATCCTTAGCTTCGCTGATCAGGCAACTGCGGATATCTACAACGGACTTGATACCAAGGCGGCCCGCAAGATTCCGAGATCGATCTGGAAAGTCGCGCAGCGTAAGCTTGATTTAATCGAAGCAGCTCACGACCTGACCGACCTGCGTGTCCCGCCCGGAAACAAGCTTGAAGCACTGAAAGGAGATATGGCAGGTCAATATTCGATTCGAATAAACGATCAGTTTCGGATCGCGTTCAAATGGTCTAACGATGCAGCAAGGGAAGTGTTCATTACCGATTACCATTGAGGATAAGAGAATGATACCAAAGAATCGCAGGCCTACTCATCCTGGAGAAATACTTCTCGAGGAGTTCTTGAAACCAAGTGGGATGAGTCAGGTAGTACTCGCCCGGAAGATGGGTGTGCCGATACAGCGGGTAAACACCTTGATTAACGGCAAGCGAGACATGACGGCAGAGACTGCGCTCCTGCTTTCGGGTGTGTTCAGGAATTCTCCGGAATTCTGGATGAACTTGCAGGTGGCTTGTGATCTTTACGACGCCCGTCAGGCTTTAGAGCGAGCCGCATGAGGCTTCATTTGCCCGCGCAGTCATCAATCGCTCTCTGAGTTGTCCGTTCGTTGGTTGCGTGGTGGAACAGCAATTCGAGAGAAGCCTGGCAAAATATCGCTTGGCTGTGCCATCATGCGGGCCTTTCTCGGGCAAGATTCCATGGCGATTATATGGCGATAATGGAACACAAATCAGGATTCCTCCATACTATTCAGTAACAGAAATTCTTCCTATTCAATATAGAATCGC
Organism: Bacteroidota bacterium; assembly: GCA_021794075.1. Taxonomy (GTDB): domain Bacteria; phylum Bacteroidota; class Ignavibacteria; order Kryptoniales; family JAKASW01; genus JAKASW01. Next base: position 6,086 of record JAJYRM010000124.1, read on the forward strand.
TGTTTCTATCTTATTCTGGCTGCGTAATTCTTTCTGTCACACAGGAGGTCGCGAGTTCGAGCCTCGTCAACCCCGCTTTGCTTTCATTGTAATCTTCCGTGTTACAAAGGCTTACAAATCACCAACTCCTTTTGTCCACTTTTGACCTGGACCTCCTGCGTTATAGGCAGGAGGTCGCAGGCCTTATCTCTTGACACCGTGCATGACACCGAAATCCCTCTTATCGCTTACTGACGCCACGACAAACTTACCTAAGCTTATTGATATCTATAGGTAAAATTGTCGGATGAATCGGATTTCGGAAAGCGTCAGGTGTGGCCCGTCCAGTTCAGAGATTGTGACGTCGCTGACAATCGGTTCAAAACCACCACACATAATGATAAAGGGCGGAGAAACAGAACCAAGGCATTAACTTCCATGCCCGTTATATGCCCGCCCGCGGGCGAAGGAGTATATTCGTGGAGCTATCCTACAATCAACCCCGCTCTAGCTCAAACCCCAACGCTTTTCAACAACTCGCTTGCAATGTTGGAACTCTCCAACCTCATCATGGTCTCTTCAGCAGTGCCGAAACTCATAAGATTTATACTTCCATACCAGACAATGCGTTCATCTATGATTGCAAATTTCTGATGTACCCCGGATTTGAATAACAGATTGACGCCGTCGTTTCTCAAAATATCCAATGTATCACTGAATTGCGACTTATCTTTCTCCTTGAAGTCTTTGCATGGCCTTGTCATGATCGTGACCTTGACATTCTTGTCGATCGCTCTTCTTAATTGCTCGCGGAACTTCATTGTCCGCCTTTTCAAAATAAAAGGACTGATTATGAAAATGGTCCCGCGTGCATTCTCGATGTCCCCGCAGTAGATCGGATAGAAACTGCTTGTGTTGAAAATGAAACTCCCGACTTCCGGTGCTGCCGAGTCACCCTTAGTTTTATAACCAAGTGAAGCATATCCGTTGAGTCGCTTGTTGTACATCTTCTCAAGCATTCGGACATGCGTATCGACATAGTCGTAAACCTGGACCTTTTTCTTGTTTGCATGTGTTCGGTGCAACCTGCCGACGTATTGCTGCAAAGTCCCTTTCCAGGAAATCGGCATAGCCAGGAAAAGCGTATCGAGGCGTGGCTCATCAAAACCTTCACCTATATATCTCCCCGTTGATACAATCGTCAAAGGACTTCCTTCCGGTGCATCGGATATCCTGCGCAGGGCTTCCCTGATTCGCTTGTTTCCATATTTCCCCGTCAGCGGAATTACGTCCGTTACTCTCTCGCCTATTATGCCTGCAAGTGTCTCAACATGGGAGGTCCTTTCGGTTAGCACAAGAGAACTTCTGCCAGCCTCGAAATTCGATATCACATCATTGGCTATGAGCCGATTGCGCATTTCGCTGGCCGCCAACTCGGAATAAAGTTCCTGTATGCCAGGTTCTTTCATGTCTGAAACCGATTTGTTACTATCAACAGGAACTGCGAAGCTGGTGAATCTCGGGATCACGTAGTGGTCGAACGGCATCAACTGAGACTTTGCATCCACCTGGTATCTCAGCGGTCCGCAATGCATGAATATGATTGGATGGTGCCCGTCTAATCTCACCGGCGTTGCGGTCAACCCATAAACATATCTGGCGTGAACGTTCTTGAGAACTTGCTCGAAACTGAAAGCGGGCACATGGTGACATTCATCCGCGATAAGCATTCCATAATCCCTCACCAGCTCGGAGACTTCACCGTCTCTATAAAGAGACTGCATGATTCCGACGTCGACAATTCCGGTGGGGTTGTCTTTCCCACCGCCTATTTGGCCGATTAAGGAAAGTCGCTTCGGTCTTCCGCGCTTCTTTTCCGGTTGGGGGACTCTTTCTTTGAAGGTTAGGAACTCTGACAGCTTCTTTACCCATTGTGAAAGGAGTTGCCTCCTATGGACCAGTACAAGCGTGCTCGTCTTCCTCTCCGCTATCAGTTTTGCAGCTACCACAGTTTTGCCGAATGCCGTCGCAGCCGCCAATACTCCGCTATCATAATCCATTAACTCATTTAGTGCGGATAGCTGTTCATCTCTCAGCGTCCCCTTAAATTCGAGATTTATGCTCCTGCCACGATTGGTTTCATCCGAAATGATCGGTTCGAGATTCAATTTGCTCAGTAGGGACTGGACCTCCGGCAGACAGCCCCTCGGCAGGCAGAGATACTTATCAGTCTCGTCCGAACATGATATGATTCTAGGCTTATTGTAAGTAGGCAAACGCATCGCCTGGGCTCTATAGAATTCCGGATTCTTAAATGCCGCCAGCCGTTTCAATGCATTCAATCCCCTCTGGGAAACACCTTCCTTCAAAACATAAATCATATTTGCCTTTACAATTCTTGGGTCATCTGGAAAATCATCCTTTTTTAATGGAATTGCCGGTGCTCTATGCCATGGCTTCTTTGTCTCGTCGTTATCCTTTCTTAATATCCCGAGATCGTTTTCGGTTCCGAAGATGGAAAGCTTCTTCGTCAATGATGCGACTTCGCCTTCGGATAGTTTCCTAACCGAACTCAGGAAATCCCACTGGTCCGGATACGGTTCTAGTTGTTCATCAATGAAAACGCTGTTTCCTTTCTTGCGAGCTCCCATCTGTAAGGGAAGTGCAATCAGATTGCCGAATCCTCCTTTCGGCATAATGTCCTGGTTGGGAAAGAATCTATCATATGACCTGAAACCGATTTCATGCCTCTTATTCATGGAATAGGTCAGCAGGGCCGATCCGAACTTTCGAGCCGAAGCTGCCGGCATTGGTTCTTCAAAGAAGAACCAGAGGTGAGCGCCATTGCCTGAACGTGAACGTTCCGCCGTAAATGGAATGTTAAATTCGGAGCATGCGTTTCTCAACACCGATATGTCCTTCTGCCAACCGTCATCGTCGAAGTCGATTGCCAGCAAGTAACAGGTGTCATCCTGGCACATAGGATATAGTCCGGCTGTGATCTTTCCCTTGAGATGTTCTTCGACGACATTGTCATTCAAAATCTCGAATGACTTGTTGCTGCACTCATAGCATTTGATCCGCGGTTTGTTGCAAACGCCGGGCTTCCATTCGTTGAGACAGGCGGGCGAGTATCCGGATAATCCTTTTGAATTTTGCCATCTCTTCGCATAGACATCGGTTCTTCCTCTAAAGAGCGACATGAAGAGCTCGATCTTAGCTTCAGATCCACTTTGCTGATTCACTCCACGATATGAAATCGCTCCGACCGCGTCAGTTATAGCATTGTTGGGAATACCGGTCAAGTTTTCGGCGCTTGCCAGTTCATCTTCCCCGTTTGGCAGATAACTTGGATGACCGAGCGCCGCGAGCCTGGCTTTGAGCGTCTCGACTTCAGCCCTCAGCTTATCGTTCTCGATCAGCAAGGTCTGGTACTTATCCAGAATCGACAGGATATTCTTCTTTTCCGTAGCCATGCCGGTAATCCACTTTGAATTTAACGTTTTCTCCAGGAAAAACGTGAATTCGAGATGACTGGTTGCAATAACATGTCGATAATGCTAAGTTATTGCCATGGAATTTGAGCGACTTGTCGATATTATCGATGATGAACCGGTCTTTGAGACGGGATTTCTCCTGGCAGGAAATGTAGATCCAAAGGATGTGATCCTCCAGCTCTCCCGGTGGACAAAGGCCGGCCGTATCTACCAGATTCGGCGTGGACTCTATGCGCTCGCACCGCCGTACCGAAAAGTGAAACCGCATCCCTTCCTCGTTGCGAATAGAATGGTCAGGGGATCCTATGTCAGCTGCCAGTCAGCACTTGAGTTCCATGGATTGATCCCGGAACACACTCCGACTGTAGTGAGCGCTACGACCTCGCGACCTGGACGCTGGAAGACAGCGCTCGGTGACTTTGAATTCCGCCATATCAAGACTACTCTATTCTCGGGGTATCAATCGGTTGAAGTGGGCGGTGGACAGACCGCATTTGTTGCCTCTCCGGAAAAAGCTCTCCTTGACCTTGTCTATCTGCAGCCCGGTGCCGACGACGAATCTTACCTAAACGAGCTCAGACTCAAGAACTTCGAGAATCTCGATCTCGGAATTCTACAAGAATTAGCCGCAAAGTCGGAAAGCCCAAAGCTGGCGAGAGCTGCCAGACTGATTACAGCATTGGCTCGTGAGGAAGCGGAGGAGTACAGAACTCTATGAAAGACTATGTCTCTCAGATCATTCGTGGTGCCTCAACTCCTCTTCAGGCAAGGAATATTGTCAGGGAGTATTTGCAGGCAAGAATCCTCGGCGCCATGCAGCGGGCGGGCGCGATGATCCCGTTGTCATTTCATGGTGGGACGGCGCTGCGCTTCCTCTATTCCACCGGTCGTTACTCGGAAGATCTTGATTTCGCCCTGGAAAAGAAGAAGGAAGAATACGACTTCCACAAATACCTTAACAGCATTGGAAGTGAGTTGTCGGCGGAAGGATATGATGTTGGATTCAAGGTGAGTGACAAGAAAGTCGTTCATGGAGCATTCGTCAACCTCCGCGGGCTATTATTTGAGCTCGGCCTGTCGCCGCACAGGGATGAAACCCTTGCTATCAAGCTCGAAGTCGATACGAATCCACCCGAAGGCGCTGTGCTCGCTACAACTGTCATTCGTCGCTATGTGACACTCCAGCTTCAGCATCACGACAAGGCCTCCTTCCTCTCCGGGAAATTGCACGCCGTCCTTCAACGATCTCATCTCAAAGGGCGTGATCTTTACGATCTGCTTTGGTATCTGAGCGATCCCAATTGGCCTTCTCCCAACTTCATCTTACTGAATAATGCCCTGCGGCAGACAATGTGGTCGGGGCCTGAATTGTCAGAAGACAACTGGCGCAATCTAGTGCGCGAAAGAATCGACATGATGAGCTGGCAAGCCGTTGTCGACGATGTGCGGCCATTTCTCGATACGACTGCGGATGCAAGCTTGCTGACGAAGGAGAACCTCGATCGGTTGCTGTCGAGAACCGGTTAATTGCCCGAGGTTAGTACAGGATCAATTTTATATCATGGTACACTCCATGCCCGTTATATGCCCGGTCGCTGGGAGAAAAGTGGACCTTACCCCGTTTTGTAGACAAGGAGAAAAGCCAGTAACTTCGTGAAAGAGGAAGCTGGAAATGGAAACAGAGAAGAAGAGAAAGACGTACGACCGGC
>JAJYRM010000125.1 GCA_021794075.1 Bacteroidota bacterium
TCTCGATAGCCACCCTTGCCGTTCGGCTAACACTTCCCCCTGTCGGGTGTGTAAAGAACTTCCACGCATCCTTCAAAAGCGCGGTCATCTTCAAGCAGATGCGCCCTGCCGGGCACACACAAAAAAAAAAAAGAGACGCCAGCAATTTCCGCTGGCGTCTCTTATAAATCACAAAGTTTTTTCCGTGCCGAAGGCGGGACTCGAACCCGCACGCCCTTTCGGGCCCTGCCCCCTCAAGACAGTGTGTCTACCAAATTCCACCACTTCGGCTGGCCTAGACAAAAAATTATAAAACCATGACGGAAAAAACAACACCGTTTTTAGTGGCGCGGACCTCTTCTTTGCCTGTCGGAATGACGATGGTCGGAGTGATGCTCTTCCTGCGGTGCATCCGGGTTCGGATTCTCCATCAGAACCTTTCTGCTCAGATTGTATCGTCCCATATCGTCAATCTCCATCAACTTCACTTCCACTTCATCGCCAAGCTTGAAGACATCCTCAACCTTGTTGACTCTTTTATGGTCGATTTGAGAGATGTGGAGGAGACCTTCCTTACCGGGAAGAAATTCCACAAAGGCACCGAAGTCCATAAGGCGCTTCACCGTGCCTTTGTAAATTTTCCCGACCTCGGGGAGTTCGACCAGACGCTCGATCATCTCTCGCGCCTTGTCGCTCGATTCCGCGGAAACGGCCGCAATCACCACTGAACCGTCGTCCTCTATGTTGACTTCGGCTCCGGTCTGCTGGACGATGTTCTTTATAACTTTCCCGCCTGGTCCGATTACGGCACCAATCATGTCGACCGGTATCTTCATCGAAGTCATCCTTGGAGCGTACTGCGAAAGTTCTTTCCGGGCTTCCGCAATCGTCCCTTCCATGATCCCGAGAATATGTGAGCGACCTTCCTTTGCCTGGGCGAGAGCGCGCTCCATTATCTCGAACGAAATGCCGCGGATCTTGATGTCCATCTGGAAGGCCGTAATACCGTCCTTCGTACCGGCGACCTTGAAGTCCATATCTCCGAGATGATCCTCGTTGCCGAGAATGTCGGTGATAACGGCGACATCATTCTCCTCTTTGATGAGTCCCATGGCAATCCCAGCCACCGGCTTCGCCAGAGGCACACCCGCGTCCATAAGCGCAAGCGAACCGGCGCACACGGTCGCCATCGAGGAAGAGCCGTTTGACTCAAGAATATCCGAAACAATCCTGACGGTGTAAGGGAATTCTTTTTCTCCGGGTACAAGGTTCTTCAGCGCCCTCTCGGCTAGGTTGCCGTGACCGATCTCTCTCCGACCCGGACTTCCCATTCTTGACACTTCACCGACACTGTAGCCAGGGAAATTGTAGTGGAGCATGAATCTCTTCGTCGACTCCGGCAGCAACCCGTCGATCATCTGTTCGTCGAGTTTCGTGCCGAGTGTGACTGAGGTGAGACTCTGCGTCTCGCCGCGAGTGAACAACGAAGATCCGTGAGTCCTCGGAAGCAGGCCTATTTCGCAAGTGATGGGACGCACGTCTTTGTAGCCGCGTCCATCAAGTCTGCGACCTTCCTCCAAAATCATTTGGCGCATGTCGTCGCGGTCGATGTCGTGGAGGATTTCTGCAATCTTGCCTTCCTGCTCAGGATATTTCTCCCCGAGCGCCGAAAGCACGTCTTCTTTTATCTTTTTGGTCTTCTCGCTCCGCTCAGCCTTCTTCACGACCATTCTGTTCAGCTCGTGAATCCTATCGAAAGCCAGCGACTTAATCTCGGCGACCATCGCTTCGTCGACTTCATCCTTCGGAACTTCTCTCTTCGACTTGCTGACGAGAGCCGCAAATTCCTTTTGAAGCGCCACTATTTCCCTGATGTACTTGTGAGCGAATTCGAGTGCGCCAAGCAGTTCCGACTCCGATGCCTCGTGGGACTCGCCCTCGACCATGACTATCGAATCATCCGTGCCGGCGACTGTCAGGTCCATGTCGCTCGTCAGAAGTTGAGAGACCAACGGGTTCAGGATATACTGACCGTCTATTCTCCCGACTCTAACCTCGGCGATTGGTCCGTCGAACGGTATATCGGAGACAGCGAGCGCTGCCGATGCCCCGATGGCGCCAAGCACGTCGGGGTCATTTTCTCCGTCGAACGAAAAGACTGTCGTGACAATCTGAGTCTCGTAGTTCCACTTTTTCGGGATGAGAGGGCGAATCGGCCTGTCGATCAGCCGAGCGGAAAGGATTTCCTTTTCGTTGGGTCTTCCTTCTCTCTTTATGAATCCACCCGGAAATTTTCCGGCAGCTGATGTCTTCTCACGGTACTCGACAGAAAGCGGGAGGAAATCAATCCCTTCCTTCGGTTCTTCCGCGGCCACGACAGTTGCGAGGACGAGCGTATCGGCATAGCGGACCATCACGGCACCACTGGCCTGCTTGGCAAGCTTGCCGGTCTCCAATGATAGCTTTCTGCCGCCTATCTCTATTTCTTTGTTTATGAAGCCTTCCATTTATATATCCTTTTTGTTTTACTTTCTGAGGTGGAGTTCCTCTACGATTTTGCGATATCGCTCGATGTCTTTTGACTGCAGGTACTCGAGAAGCCGACGGCGTTTCCCAACCATCTTGAGAAGTCCGTTCCTCGAGTGATGATCTCCCTTGTGTGTTTCGAAATGAGAGGCAAGTTCATTTATTCTCTCAGTCAGTATGGCTACCTGGACCTCCGTGCTACCCGAGTCACTGCCGGTTTTGCCGTACTTCTTGACGATTTCCTGTTTCTGCTCTTTAGTCAGAGGCATTACAAAAACTCCTATCTTTGTTTGTTTACTGTTTTAACCAAAAACTCATTCATAACGCGCTTGTCCTGTTCCATCTGCGAGACAAGCTGTTCGGCTGAGTCGAATTTCATTTCGTCCCGCAATCTATGAATGAGACTCACTCTCAACCTCTTTCCATAGATGTCCCTGTCAAAGTCACTCAGCCACACCTCTACCATCGGCGTTCCTCCATCCTCAAAAGTCGGCCTCACGCCGATGCTCGCCAGGCCGGTGAACTTATCTCCTTCGACGATCGCTTCCACGACGTAAACGCCGAAAGACGGCACCAGCAGTCGCTCGTCCACCAGCTTGAGATTAGCCGTCGGGAATCCGAGCAATCTTCCGCGCGCGTCGCCCCGGATGACGTAACCATCGAATGAATACGGCCTCCCGAGCATACTGTTTGCCAGCGCGAGATTTCCGCTGTGAAGTAGCCGCCTTATGGTGCTGCTTGAGACAATCTCGTCATCCATCCGCACAGCCTCGATGTAATCGACGCTGAAGCCGAGCTTTTCTCCAACCTTTCTAGCAAACTCGACGGTCCCCTGGGCGCCTCGTCCGAACGTGTGATTGTAGCCGAGCACCAGTTCATGCACGCCTATCTTTGCGTAAACAAGCTCTGTAAGAAAATCATCGGCTGTTACTAGCGAGAAGTCGCGGTCGAATTTAAGCACGCAGATCTCGTCGATCCCCGCGTCGCTTATCATCTGCACGCGGTCTTCCTCGGTCATGAGTAGCTCGACCTTCTTCTTCCCAATGATCTCCTGAGGATGCGGGCTGAAGGTTATCAGCACGCTCCGGCTACCGAGAGCCGCCGCCTTTTCCTGAAGCGTGTCAAGTATCCTACGGTGAGCGACGTGCAACCCATCGAAGGTGCCGACGGTGACTATCGATTTAGGATCGCGAGCAATATCGTTGAGAGAATATCGAATCATGCGGCGCAGCTCACACTCATGTCTTCCAGCTTCATCGCGTCTTGGACCCTGTATTCGCCAATCCGAGTCCTGACGAGTCCTTCAAGCACCGCTCCACATCCAAGCTCTTCCCCGATATCACGAGTAAGGCTCCTGATGTAAGTGCCGCTCGAACACACCACGCGAATCTTCAAAATCGGAGGAGCGTACAACTCGACGAGAATTTTGTTGATCACAACGCTCTTCGGTTTCAGTTCGAATTCCACCCCGCGCCTCGCGAGATGATATGCTCGCTTCCCGTCAACCCACGCGGCGGAGAAATCCGGCGGGACCTGGTCAATCTTCCCGGTAAATCTACCGAGGACATTCGAAATCTCTTCTTCTGAAAAGGATATCTCGGTTGACCTCTCAACCAATTCGGTCTCCAGATCATGACTCCTGGAAACGACTCCAAGCCTGAGCGTTGCCAGGTATTCCTTCTCCATTTTCAGGAAGCTCTCCATCATTTTCGTTTTGTTACCGGTCAAAATTATAAGAAGTCCCTCCGCGAGAGGGTCCAGAGTCCCCGCGTGCCCAACTTTCTTGAGCTTCATCTCATGACGGACTTTCCTGACAACTTCAAACGAAGTCATCCCCTTCGGCTTGTAGAAGGCCAGGATGCTATCGTTATTCTCCGTCATCTTCACTTCCCTCATGACTCCCGCCGTTATCGGTATGAGTCTTCTTCAGTAGCTGCTCGATGTTGGCAACGTAATCCATCGTGTCATCAAGGAAGAACGCGATCTCGGGAGTGAACTTCAGTCTTACTTTCGCGCCAATAAATTGACGTATGTCCTTTTTGGCTTCGTTCAGAAGGAAGAGTGTCCTCTCCTTGATCTTCGGTTCACCGAATACGCTGACATAGATTCTCGCGAGCCGAAGATCAGGCGACATGGAGACTTTCGTCACCGTCATGAAACCCATCTCGGCGGTGCGGTAGTCGCGCTCGATGAGCTGACCAACTTCTTCTTTTATCAAGTTCCCAACCTTCTCGGTTCTCACGGACATTTCATGAATCCTTGATTTCCGCGCGGTGCTCCCGGTAACTGGTAATCGAGAGGTCACGCAAGAGTACGCTGTGTCTCCACTATTACGAAAGCTTCAATCGTATCGCCAACCTTAAGGTCGTTGTAATTTTCTAGGCTGACACCGCACTCATACCCTTCCTCGACTTCCCTGACGTCGTCTTTGAAGCGCCTCAAAGAGGCGATGCTTCCTTCGAAAACGACGATACCGTCACGTACGAGCCTTACACGGTTGTTTCTCGTAATTTTACCGTCCACCACATAGCATCCGGCAACGGTTCCGAATTTCGGGACCTTGAATGTCTGCCGTACTTCGAGTGAACCGACCACATCTTCGCGGATCTCCGGGCTGAGGAGGCCTTCAAGCCCCTTGCGGACATTCTCGATGGCATCATAGATAATGCTGTAAAGCCTTATATCGACGGATTCTGCCTCGGCAAGTTTTCTCGCTGCCGAGCTCGGGCGCACATGAAAGCCGAGGATGATGGCGTTTGAAGCGGCGGCAAGGAGCACGTCCGATTCCGAAATCGCGCCGACGGCTTTGTGAATCACCTGCACCCTGACTTCCTCGTTGGACAGTTTTGCCAGCGCGTCGCTCAAAGCTTCTACCGATCCGTCGACATCGCCTTTGACGACTATGCTGAGCTGTTTTACCATCCCCTCTTTGATTTCTTTGGATAGCTCTTCGAGGGTCACATGGTGTTGCGAGCCACGCATCACTTGTTCACGCTTGATGATCTTTCTGCGATTGCTGATGTCGCGGGAAATTCTTTCGCTCGGTACTGCCACAAGCACGTCTCCGGCAAGCGGGAGCTCGTCGAACCCGACCACTTGGACAGGCATCGCCGGCCCGGCGAATTCCATCCTGTTGCCACGTTCGTCTGTCATAGCACGGACTTTGCCGCTGCTGGTGCCAGCCACGTAGGCATCGCCAACCTTCAGAGTCCCCTTCTGTACCAAAACGGTAGCGACAGCGCCGCGCCCTTTGTCTAGCGTAGACTCAATGACAACTCCTCTAGCGAGTCTGTCCGGATTCGCCTGAAGATTCAACAGGTCGGCTTCCAGAAGGACTTTTTCAAGAAGGAGTTCGACGTTCGTTCCCTTCTTCGCGGAGATCTCAACCGACTGGGTCTTGCCTCCCCATTCTTCCAGAAGAACGCCCTGGTCCGCGAGCTGCTTCTTGATCCTTTCGGGATTGGCTTCGGGCCTGTCGATCTTGTTTATCGCCACGATTAGCGGAACATTAGCGGCCCGCGCGTGATTGATCGCCTCAATTGTCTGAGGCATCACGTTATCGTCGGCCGCGACGACGAGGATCACAATATCCGTCGCCTGCGCTCCGCGCGCGCGCATCGCGGTGAAGGCCTCGTGTCCAGGCGTATCGAGGAATGTAATCTGCTTACCATTCGGAAGCTTTACCTGGTACGCGCCGATATGCTGGGTTATGCCGCCGGCTTCTCCGGCGACGACATTCGCCTGCCTTACGAAATCCAGAAGCGAGGTCTTGCCGTGATCGACATGTCCCATGATCGTCACAACGGGAGGTCTAGATTTAAGAGTGGCCGGATCTTCAGGTGTGTCTTCGAGAGCGTCGTCACTGTATTCTTGCTGGAGTTCGACTTCATACCCAAAATCATCCGCTAAAAGCGTTATGGTTTCCAGATCGAGCCGTTGATTGATCGACACCATCAAGCCGAAAGCTATACACTTTGAGATCACCTCTGCAACATCGACATTCATGAGTTTCGCCAATTCTCCTACCGACACGAACTCAGAGAGTTTCAGCTGACGTTTCTCGATCTCTTTCTTCTCAATCTCTATCTGCTGGGCTTCGAATTTTTCCTTACGTTTCTTTCTGCGGATGGCAGCTCGCTCAGAATCTCCTGTCTCCTCTATACTGGCCATCGTACGCTGGAAAGCAAGTTCCACTTCAGCCTGATCCACTTCAGGGTGTTTGCCCTTCTTCTTCTTGCGCTTCTTGCTCTCATCTTCAGTTTCAGTTTCTGGCGCCGGAACAGTTACGGTAGTGGCCTCTCTGATTTTCTTCTTCTTTTTCTTTTTCTTCTTCTGAGATTGCGACTCTGACTCGAGAAGCTTCTCTGCCTCTTTTGTTTTCTTCTCGGCCTCTTCGAGTTCTTTGCGCATCCGCATTTCTTCTTCGGTAATCAGACGACCGGTTCGAAGATCCATCCGCCCGCGAATCTTTAGCCCCTTCTCCTCTCTCTTCGGAGGCGTAGGCGGCTCTTCGACCTTTGCGGTCGTTTCGACAGGGGAAGGCTGGGTAACTTTTTCTGCTGGTCTGGGTTCGGGCTGCTTGCCTTGTTCGACAGGAGGCGCCTGTGGGGTTGCTGCCGACGGCGGGACCTCGACTTCCTCTTTTTTTCCTTCAACCGTTATCGATGGCTCTTCCGCAAAAGGACTTGGCGGTTCTGATGTCGCAGTTTGAGGCAGAGTTTCCGGCTCAACTGACGGAGTCTCAACCGTCGAGGGAGAAGTTTCGGCCTCCTGCTCTGTGACATCTTCCTGCACGAGCTCCTTCTCCAATGTTAGGGGGATGGGCTGAGGCTCGGACTTTGTCTCCGGCACGTGAGGCCTTTCGACTGTAACGGTATCCACGAGTTTTTTGACCGCTACTTTCTCCTCCTGCTTCTCGGTAAGCTGCTCCTTGATCTTCTGCCGTTTTTCGACCTGATCGAGTTCCTTTTTGAAATGAGCAGCCAACTCGGCATACATCTGTTCATCGATAGACGAAGTTCGTTTTACCTTATCATGTCCTTTCGTCTTTAGAAAGTCCACAATCTGGTCGGCAGAGACCTGAAATTCTGAAGCGACTTTAGTAACGAGTTTTTTCTTCGCGGTGGTTTCAGCCATGCTGAAAAATACCTTTCTTTAGAAGCTATTCTTCCGTCCCGAGAGCATCTTGGGTCGGTTCATTTTCCGGTTCTTCTTCAAGCTCTTTGCGCATCATCTCAACGATCTTTTGAATCTCTTCCTCGGGGATGTCCACATCCATCTTTATCTCTTCTTCCGTTGCCTCAAGGACGTTCCTGGCTGTCAGGTAACCGGCGTCCAGGAATTTGGCAAGCAACGCCTCGCCGAGTTCTTCCTTGAATTCAGAAAGGTCGATGTCGTACATCTCCGCTTCAGCCTTTTCTTTACCCTGGCCCTTCGCTTCAGGGACAACACCTTCTCGCATAAGATCTATGTCAAAACCCGTGAGACGTGAAGCGAGCTTCACGTTAATTCCCTCTTTTCCTATCGCGATTGACTCCTGATTATTATCGACCCACACTTGGGCTTTATGGTTCTCGCGGTCCACAACAACTCTCGTGACTTTGGCTGGAGTAAGGGCGCGTTCAACAAACATCTGTGAGTCGTCGGAATAAAGGAGGACGTCAATGTTTTCATTATTGAGCTCACGAACTATGGAATGAATTCTGACTCCCTTCATCCCGACGCAAGCCCCCACGGCATCCACTCTTGAATCAGTCGACAGCACAGCGACTTTTGCTCTCTTTCCAGGATCGCGCGCGATAGCTTTTATTTCAACCACGCCGTCGAAAATCTCGGGGATTTCCATTTCAAACAACTTTTTCAGAAACATCGGATCGGCCCTCGATATAATTACCTGAGGTCCGGATGTTCCCTTGCGAACTTCCTTCACAACCGCGCGCACGGTGGAGTTCTTACGATAGTGCTCGTTGGAAATCTGTTCCGATCTGGGAAGAAAAAGCTCGCGCCGATTGTGGTTCACCAGAATGAAATCTCTCTTCACCTGGTATATCTCACCGACTACGATCTCGCCGATCATCTTATTGTATTCGTCGTAGATAACGTTCTTCTCATACTCGTGCAAGCGCTGGAGGAAGGTTTGTCGCGCAAAAACTACCTGTCGCCTGCCGAGCTCTTCTGGGGATATCTCTTCCGGGTACTGATCGCCTACTTCAAAATCACCGTCCGGTTCCAATTGCTTGACGGCTTCAAGGCTGATTTCTTTCCCGGGGTTCTCAACCTGATCCACGATAGTCTTGATGACGAAGATCTCTATTTCTCCGCGATCGACATTGGTGACGATGTCGGTCTCAGCGTCCTCGCCGTAGGTCTTCTTCACTATCCCTGCGAAAACTTCTTCAAGGATTTCCGAGACGACCTCCTTGTCGATTCCCTTCTCTTTGGCAATTTCTGCCGCGGCAGATATTATGTCATTCTTCTCTGCGTGCATTTATCCTCCTATCACCATCTAATTTTAACTCTTGCTTCTAATATCGAATCGATTCCAAGTTCCAACGAAGCCGTCTTAGTTTTCAAAAATATTCTGTCTTCTGCGAATTGTACCAGGTCACCCTCTGCCTCTTTTACTTCTTCGCCGTCTCTGTATTTGACGGACATCAGCCTTCCGACATTGCTTGTATATTGCCTTTTGTCCTTCAACGGGGCGCCAACTCCAGGAGAAGAGACGTCAAGCCTGAAACTTTCGCCAAGAATCCCGGAAGATTCTATAAAAGGAAGCACCTCCCTGCTTATCTCAGCGCATTGACTGATCGTTATTCCCTTTTCAGTCTCACAGAAGAGTTCGAGAAGTTGTCGCCTTCCTTCACCTTGAAGGTTAATATCGACAACAAATGCTTCCTTCCCCTGTACTACAGGTTCCAGCAATTGGCGCAACTTCTCTATTTTTTCTCTTTTGTCCATACTTTCTAAAAAAAATAGCCCAGAAATTCCGGGCTAGTCGTCCGAGACGAGTAAAATATACGCCCGAACAACCAATTTTTCAACCCTCGTTGCCTTACTTGTCACAAGATGTCTGCGGTATGGAGAAAATCCTGAGAATAAAAACCATTTCTTTGGGCCCAAAAGGGTCACTAGTGGATGATCGGCCTGCTTTGCCCCGTGAAGCTCGGAAGACTACTCCACCAAATCGTTCAATAAACCGATTTCCCCAGGCCAGGAATTACGCTCTTTCATCATCCGCAGATGAAAAGCCCAATAGTCTGGTCTTGGCCTTCCCAAAGTTGAATTTCAGACTGATATTTCGTAAAGTCTCGATGAAGTAAAATCCAAATGAAAGGGGGAAATTCATGTTTGGGTTCAAACCTCACGTGCTGATCTTGCTCGGAAGCGTGGTAATATTAATGACGGGCTGCGCTTCGTTCAGCGGTTTTGACTCGCGGATCGTTCCGCCGACGTTGCTTGAGAAGGCGTCTCTCCCTCAACCTCCCGCCGCGTTAGCAGCAAGGGATTTCTACCTTAGGATGGAGTTACTTATCGGGAAGGACGGCTCCGTCAAGCATGTCACTCTCACGCAGTCAAGTGGAGATCCCGAATGGGATGCCGCTGCCGTCGAACGAATCATGGAATGGAAGTACTCTCCGGCGCTCATGGACGACAAACCCATCCAAATGAGGATACTCCAGACCGCAAGAGTGGTTTCCTCAACCCCGATGATGATGGATCTGTCAGAACTTGTCTGCACGAGTTATTCAAGGGCCGACTCGGCGTACGCCTTCCTCAAGAAAGGTGCTTCCTTTGATTCGATCGCTTCAATCTATGGCTGTAAAGAGGTAAGTCTGCCTAGCGGGCACATTGGAGAAGTTGACATCAACCGCTATCCTGATGACGTGCAAGCGGAACTGCACAGCCTCAAGAAAGGCTCATTTACCCATCCGCTGCCACTTGGGCCCTATTTTGCAATTTTCATGAAGCATTAGTTCAGGAGAAAGTCGCGGCGGCAGTCTCGCGGCTTTCTCCTTTGAAACTCGACTGCCAAGTTTGTAAATTTACATGATGATTCTGGAATAGTCCGATACCTGGTTCTTGTTTGACTATCGGGCACAGAATCCCCAGTTTCCACCGGTTAGTACGAGACGAAATTGGAGGGTTGGCAGAATGGCTAATGCACCGGTCTTGAAAACCGGCGCCCTCACGGGCTTGGGGGTTCGAGTCCCTCACCCTCCGCTTCATTTTCATCTCACACCCCACGCTGTCTAGCACCTGCTGGGAGCCCATTATCCGAAGTTGGAAGCAAACCACGCCACCTTCGTGGATGCGACGCACGCCGGATTTTCTTCGTCAGATCAGACCGAAATCAAACTCATTCCGATTCTGTCCCATTGCAATGGCTGCCACTCGAATCACGGCTTCTCAAGCATGAGGGAGTTGGCCCGAGGTTGGTACAACGAAGTTACGTTACAGTCGTTACACTGCCTGGCGAAGTTGATTTCTTGATGCCTCCCTTACGCGGAGCTGGAAGGGTACCCGCTGTTCTAACCGATTAGATCCCGACACTTTCCAGGACGAGTCCATCCGGGATGAGGTGCAGCAAATTCCCATGACACTGCAAAATTTAGTCGCGGCAAAAGCAACCGGAGATGAGGAGTGAGGATGAATCTCGAATCGCTTGTCGTTCCGGCCTCCCCAATCGGTGATACGACTTCATTCGGATTTATCATATTCTTCCTTTGTTGAGAAGTA
>JAJYRM010000016.1 GCA_021794075.1 Bacteroidota bacterium
TGATATTCGTCGCAAGGCGAAGGAGGGTGGATTGCATACTCTCCGTGAGGCTGCACTGAAGAAAGCCGCCCGCGGCGAAACCTCGCTCGAAGAGGTCCTCCGTGAGACTGCGGTGTGAATGCTTCAGGTTTGAACTTAACCGGACCTGCGTGCCGAAACAGTTTGTTGAATTGTGGAGCCTCTTTTCTCGAACTGCGGTGTGCAGGCACGAGAGTGACAGAGTCACAGAGAAAGAGGTACCATCACTTCAGCGGGGCCCAACAATAGTAGCGCAGAAAGTTCCAACCTCCTTTACGAAGTACTCAAAGAATCCATAGATAGACAGCTATGTATGAAGTCCCTTCGCGAAAATGGCGTCCCGTCCCCGTTTCGACAAAGATCGGTGACTCCTGAAGAGGCGATTTCAGGAGTTTCCTCCGGTACATATCAACCGCCGTATATTGAAATCGCCTCTCTTTACCGGGGACGGGACATCACGAAGGCCTCCCCATTTTCGCCGGGCGCCCTTTTCTTTTGGTTCATTTTCTTTTTGGGCGAGCAAAAGAAAATGAACATCCATCATCAAATATCCGTACTCGGGTATTCTCCATTGGTAGTGACTCTGCACCGTGAGGGTGTCTCCTAAGAGAAGGATCGAAATGATGCGCAAAATATTGTATCTGCCAACGCTGTTGACTTTACTATCCGCAACGGTGCTTCTCGCGCAGGTGAGGCCCTCGCGCGACTCTGTTCGTAAGTCAATTATCCCTACCGATTCCCTGAGCCATGTTTCAACGCCTGCCCCGATCGTAAATCCGCCGCATCCTTCCGGATTCGGGGGTGGAAATTCCTTTCGGCCTGATTCGTCTCGCCAAACCGACTCCGTCCACACCGTACCACCTCATTCCATCCCGCAACATGACGACAGCCTCAATTTGTCTTCTGCCGGTGAATCCGGAAATGATTCCTCACTCTATGTTCAGCCGACAGGTGCAGAAAAGAGTCTGCCCGCCAATCTCCCTCCCGGTGCCCTCGACACCACCACCATCAGCTTCAAGAACGCCGACATACGTGATGTTTTCAGAGGACTTGCCTACCAGCACGGCCTCAACATATTCGTCCAAAACTCAATCGACAAACATGTCACAATTTCGCTGAACGAAGTTCCCGTTTACTATGCTATCCAATTCCTTTGCAAGCAGAACGACCTCGACTTAACGCTCAAAGGAGGGATTTTCGAAATCACCGTTCCGCCACCTCCTGAGATTGTTCCTCCTCCGAAACCGAAACCTTATGTTGCATACGACGATGGAGACCTATGGATTGCAGCTGACAACGTCAGCCTCAGGTCCGTTGTCCAGGCGATCAGGGACAAGTCGCACAAAAACATTCTCATCACGGAAGGAACATCCGGTCCCGTTACCGGACAGCTGAACGACATAAATTTCGATATCGGCTTCACTCAGCTCATGAACAACAACGGCTTTGCCGTCGAGAAGCGCGACGGGATTTATATAGTAAGTCGCCTCCAATATTATGTCGGAGGGAAGGAGAAAAACGGCCCTCCTCTCGCTTCCGGCCCCTACTGGATCAGCGCAAAAGACTCTCTTGTGACGATCGATGTGACCAATGCGCCCATACAGCGAGTCATTTCCGACCTGGTACATCAAACCAACTCAGACGCAATTTTCTACAATGATGTGCCCGGCGACATAACCGCGAGGGTGTCCAACGTGTCACTCACCGATGCGCTCAATCTCCTTCTGATGAATACTACGGATACTTACAGAATCTCAGGCGGCAAATACTTCATCGGGAATAGGACGGATAAGACAATGACCTCGATGAAAATGGTCAGGCTGAAATATATGCGTCCCAAGGACCTCATCAAGATGATTCCGAAATACATTACCTCCGAAGCAACAATCAGGCCCGTGCCCGAGGAGAACGCGGTGGTCATAATGGCAACTAACGACGTCATATCGCAGTTCGTGCATTTAGTCAGGGATGTCGACAAACCAGTGCCGCAGGTGCTGATTGAGGCACTCGTCGTCGACTATAACCTGACGAAGAGCAGTCAGCTCGGAATAAACGCCGGGATACAAAACGCCCCTGACACCTCAGTTCAAAACTATACGGTAATACCTGGTATCAACTACACGACTACCGGACTCCGCATCAATGCCGACTTAAAACAGATAGGCACCATAAATGTCTTCGGCACAAGTCTCGGAGTCGCAAATTTAGGAGTGCTTCCTGCGAACTTTTACCTCAATTTGCAGGCACTTGAGCAGAAGGGGATAGCGGACGTCCGTTCGCGTCCCCTTCTGGCGACCCTGAACGGACACGAAGCAACTCTCAGTATAGGTACAACACAATACTACGAACTTTCTACAACGATTCCGTACAACGGGCAAAACAACACAACGGTCTTCCAACAGAGCCAGACCTTCCAGAAGATTGAGGCCGATGTCAAGCTCGAGATAACTCCCTACGTCGGTGCCAACGGGATGATTTTCGTGGATATCAAACCGGATTTCGAAAGCCCTGTCGGACAGCTGTCGCCCAACGTCCCTCCGACTATCGAGCACCGATCATTAAGCTCAACACTCGAAATGAAAAACGGGGAAACCATAGTCTTGGGTGGGATGATCCAGAATACGACTTCTGTCAACAAGACGGCAACGCCCATACTTGGAGACATACCGATACTCGGTGCGCTCTTCTCGTCAACAACGAAGTCAAACGATAAGTCTGAACTAATCATATACATTACGCCTCACATATCCTACGGATCTGAATTCCGGAATGCCTCCATTCCTTCTCCAAATCAGGATCAATAAAAAGCTAGACTCTTGAATAAGTCAATGGGAGAAATCCGCATTGTGATCGTTGGAATTCGAGGATTGTCACGCTTGGTCAGCGTTTTGTCAGTATTCCTTATGATCCTCTTCTTAACGACAGACGGCAAATGTCAGTCCTCCTATCATGACCAGACTATCCAGCAAATCCTCGCGATGCCATCGGACAGCATCAATCTCGGCATCGCATGCCTTGTCCTTGCGAAAGACGCATATCCGAAACTAAATATCGACTACTTCAATTACTGCATCGACTATATGGTGCGGCAGATTCGTTATCTCAACCAGCGGAGGACCGATCCCCTTGCGAGGATAGGACTCTTAAACACCTACCTGTTCAGACCGGGCTGGTGGAACGATTCCATTACATTCACATATAATCTCAACGACCTCGAAGCCGACAGCACCGATGACCAGTTCTTAAACGGCTACATCGCGACAAAGCATGGCTCCTGCATCACGATGTCGATGCTCTACCTTGTCCTTGCACAAAGACTTGGGTGGCCTATCCGCCCGGTGAGGAGCGCAAAGCATTTCTATTGCCGCTATATCGCGAAGGGATTCAGGCAAGCCAACATCGAGCCAACCTGCGGTGGCGGATACATCCCGACCTGGAGGTATGCCGTGGACGCCGGAGAACCGAAGAGAGCCATACGAAATGGTGTCTACGAGAGAGTCCTTACGAATAAGCAATACATCGCATCGCTCCTCGAAGAAAACGCCCGATATTTTCTTGATAAGAAGAAAGATTTGGACAAAGCCATTTACTACACGAGACTTTCCATCAAATACGACTCGACTAACTCAGGAGCCTACTGGAATCTCGGTGAGTTGTACCGGCGAAAAGCAATTCAGCTTGACAGCATAAGATATGATAAGATTCAGGAGCTGAAAGCTTCGACGGGCGTCGATAAGCTTTTGATGCGACACCGCAGGTCGGAAGTCGAAACGTATATGCCTCCGCCGCGACCGACGGCCGTAAGCCCTGAACCGGCGATGCCTAAGGCTCCGGACCCTTCGGTATTCGGTGAATACTTGAATGGTGTAGTACCGGGGCCCGCACCACAATCTCGGATTACTGCCTGGCCTTCACCCAATCAGAACTTTCGCCGGCAAGACAAGGCGATCTACCAGGATGATCAGGGGATTCTATTTTCCAAGGTGCAGCAGATTAACAGCAACTATGGAAAACGGATAATGGAACTCCTGGCTCTTTCGCGCAGGCTGAAAGCGAAGGCTAAGAGACTTGGTATCGTACTTCGATTCCCACGAGAGTTTTTCATTAAACAGGCCGAATCTATTGCAAAATTCAGACGAACAGGTGAATATTAAACTACGAAAGGGCGAACCATGAAACGGTTTCTGTTTCTTCTTGCCGCAATAGCCACGGTGGTGGCTCTCGCTCCGAAGGCGAGTTATGCGCACAGGTATTTTGATGCTTGGGCCGCGAGGTGGACAACACCAGATCCGGCGTTAAATGAGAACCCGCAGGTTCTCATGAAGAAATACGGATATACGTTGTTTGAGACCTCGCCGTACATGTACACTCACGATAATCCGTTGAGGTATGCGGACCCGAACGGGAAGCGGGGTTTCGACATGATAGGAGGGCCAATGCTACCGCCGACCTCTTGGGCGCAGCTTAAACGGAACGTGATCATGGCAGCAGCGGAGACCGGTGGTGCTGCGTTACTGTATTATGCTCCACAGGCTGCTCTCACCATCGCATCATGGTGGGCGGAAAATCCGGCGGCCGCAAATGAAACTGCGAACACTGTCATTGATGCTCTGGCGCCTGCACCTGGTGGAGTCACTGGAGCTTTGCCGGAAGGACTTAACCTACCGGAGGGAAGGTCCCTTGGTGATATTTCCAGTATGATCATAGGGCCGATGCATGCTGTCGAGGGCCTTGTCAGCGAAGGTTACACGACTTCTGCCGAATCTAAGGGCGCCGCCTACTTCTTCCTATCCAACTACGATGAATTATCTCAAGCAGCGAGGGACAAACTCAATTTTGGGGCGCTTGATTATGCTATGAAGAACGGATGGGACATAGATTTAACGATTTCAAAAGGACAAGTGAGAGAAGGGACGCAACTTTACAAAGAAGTTCAATATATGGAGAAGAACGCGACGGATTACGGCTATCGATGGAATCAAAGTGGTACAGCTTTTACGAGACAATAGGAAAGGGAAAACAGTGAAATCCTTTAAAGAATTTGATGACAGATTTGGACCTGCGTTCAAAGGCATGGGATTCATCGGTCCGGAGGTGAAGTATTTCAGTAACCCCAAGGGTTGGCAAGCTGAATATAGGTTACGCGCAGTGAAGGTAATTGCCGATACTGATCCGTCAGGTATTGTAGCGCTTTACGTAGTTTCAACACCGGAACCGCCAATTGCTTTTCCGCTGTCAACACTATGCACCTTAGTAACCGGCAGGGATTACTCATATCGCTTGACGGAAGAGGAGGAGATAGAGTTTTTGGAGGACAACTTTACCTCTGTAGAACGGATGATAGATGTTGATAATCGACTCAACACGCAAAAAAGAATAGAAAACTTTGTGGATGGCTATCATCAAAAGAAATTCCCCGATGCCTTTAGAAATGGCAAGAGATAGCTTTTTTGCAGAGACAAAATGGGTATGCATGGAACAAAGGCAAAACAGTTCTTGTCGCTGCACAAAAATAAGACGATATATAGAAAGATATCTTTATGGATAAAGGCTACCCAAGCGTCAATAAAGCGAAGAGGCTATTCATTGATTATCTCGGCAATTCCTTCTTGATGTGGCACGAGGGGGTGTTGGAAGAGTATCGTTCTTTCGGCATTGGCACTGCACAAGAGTCAGCCTGGTTTGAAGAGTTGAAGGCCAGTTTTTTGTCTAGGCTCTCTCAAGGCGATTACTCGGCGATGGGCGATCTGTGGCAGATGGGTGCTCAAGATGCCCTTCCGAATATTCTCGTTGTCTCACCAGTAGGAAATAGCTGGACAAAACTTCGTTTTGCTGAGGACTTATGGCGTTTTACTAACATGCATACCAGCCATCCTGCGGAGCCTGATGTGATAAGGCAAGCTTGCAAGAAAGCAATTGAGATTTGGCAGGACTTGTTACACTCTGCTACAGATATCGACGTGCCAAATGATGTAATGAAAATCGCTGCGAATGGGCGAACTCCTCACGACTACTTCCGTGATCGATTAAACTCAAACTTGAATAGAGCGTCTGCCACCGGCATCTAAGCTTTGGGTCGAGAGAGTGACCAACAGACAGTCTCTTTTTAGATTCTGCCTGTCTGAATGGCACTTTATTTAGAGAATATATTACCCCGATACTCCATGAAACGGTCACTGTTTCTTCTTGCCGCAATAGCCACGGTGGTGGCTCTCGCTCCGAAGCCGGGTTATGCCCACAGATACTTTGATACGTGGGCTGTCGAAGATCCCGCGCTTCGCGGGACGAGATGGACGACGCCGGACCCGGCGCTGAATGAGAACCCGCAGGTGCTCATGAAGAAATACGAATACAGGTTGTTTGAGACCTCGCCGTACATGTACACGCACGATAATCCGTTGAGGTATGCGGACCCGAACGGGAAGCGGGGCTTTGACATGATAGGTGGTCCAATTATCGTCTCGACATCGTGGAAGGAATTTGAATATAGGTTCATTGGAACCGCTGCTGAAGGGGCAGCAGTCGCAGCGCTTTACTTTGTCCCCGAGCTTACTACCAAAGCAGTGCAATGGATGCTTGCTAATCCTGCGGCAACTGCAGCCATCTCTACTGCGGCAGCGGAATCATTGGCTCCTCCGGGGGCTTCCCTAAATCCTGCGGGGACCGCTGAGGAGTTGGGTAATGGAATTCTCTCAGACGCGAAGTTCGCGCAAAGCACCTATAGTGAATTCTTCAGCAAAGAAGGAGCGTTTGCAGGAAAGAGTATAGATGATATCGCAGCCGCTCTTAAGAATGGGACGCTAAGTGCCGAAGACGTTCCCGTTGATTATATTCTCAAAGATGGGCATGTCCTTATTCTCAACACAAGATCAGCGCAAGCATTGGAAAGAGCGGGGATTTCACGAGCAGACTGGAACGCTGTTGATCGAACGGGTGAAGCCGCGTATGAGCAACGCTTGATGGAGCAATTGAAAAAAAACAACCTCACAACTGAGGGCACCAGCAATGTCACTTCAACAGGAAGGCAGAATGAGCGATAAAAAAGTCTTCGAAATTCCCGTTCCATCCACTTCCTTCATCGAGCAGCCAAGCTTGATGGAGGAAGATGGATCTCTAATCATCACCTTTGCCTATTTGAACGGGAAAAGTAGGGTTCGTGGTAAACTCCTATTTTTGAAACCGAGGTCTTATCGTTGGCGGGCCGAAGTCCATTGTACCGCGTGGCATATTGGTAACTCCTACGATGCTATATCGGAGGTTATGGATTCCTCGTGGGCTCAAGAAATAGGCAATGACACTGCAAAGGGTTGGAAAGACAAATGGGTGCTTCGCCATTTCAAAGTCTATCTGGATAGTTGGGGCGCCTTCGAAGTCCTGTGCGAGGATTTTTCCTTTAGTGAAGTACCCGTCTGACTTTCGCAAACGGCGATAGACAAATAACACAGAGGGCGTATAATGCCGCTGGGCAACTAGTCCATGATCACGTATGGAAGGCTTTTGGGCAACAATAATGAGCCGAAACAATCCGTTAAACGAGATGGAACTGGTGGCTATCAAGAGATTCGTCAGATGTGAAATAACACTCGACGAGTTGAGTACTCACCTCTCTGGCAAGATCTCAAATAGTTCGAATTCCGGTGAGTTTAATCTTAGAATTAGTGCAGATGCGTATATTTCAATCCCTTTCGAGTCTGAAGACCTCAAATCGGTATTGAGCAAGTTCATACAAGGAAAGGTAGATGATTCATGCATCGTAGTCTGGACTAAGACTCTACGTATCTGGCCGACTTTGGTTATTCATCGCGAGCATGAGGAGGTAATTAAGGAGGTCATATATTTGCTTGGCTCTCCCGAAACTCATACCGCTATTACTTTGAAAACCATCTCGTATCTAATGAATTGTGTCGACGAAAACATTATGCGGGATGAGTGGCTACTTGAAGGTGATATCTAATATCCAACAGCTTGAGTCGTAAATGCATTCAGAACCATGAAACTGTCTCTGCCTCTTCTTGCCGCAATAGCCACGGTGGTGGCTCTCGCTCCGAAGCCAGGTTATGCCCACAGGTACTTTGATACGTGGGCGGCGAGGTGGACGACACCCGATCCGGCGTTGAATGCAAATCCTCAGATCGTTGTCAAGAAGCATGGCTACCGTATATTTGAGGTCTCTCCGTACGTATATTGTTCGGAAAATCCGATAAAGTACGTAGATCCGAACGGGAAGCAGGGAGGACTAAGCCTTGGCGGCCCGATCTTGCTGCCAACATCATTGCGGCAATTGGAGTACAATGTTGTCGCAACATTGACGGCAAGCGCGGTTACACCAGGGATGGTTTATGCTCCAGGCGTAACGGCTACGCTAGTCGGAAATATACTGGGGAATCCGGCAACGGCTGCGGCAGTTGGCGCTGCAGCTGCAGAATCGTTGGCTCCGCCAGGGGCGAGTATGAATCCTGGCGGAGATGTCTCCAATGCCCTCAGCGGTGAGGTGGAAGGAGGCTCCCACGCAGCAGATGTTCTATCCCAGTTGATGAAAGGGACATCGGACTATAGCCAGGGGCAACTCACCATGTTTGAGAAACAATTGTCGAAAGATGGCATGGAATCGTTGCTGGAATCACGGGCGACCTTTTCGGAAAGACTGGCAGAACATTTGCAGAATTTGGAACAGTATGAAAAAGCAGGAGGTTATACAAGCAGTGTAAAGAGAGAGATAAGGAACTTCCAACAGCAAATTAACGCAATCGACGAAGTTATTAGGAGGCACAACTAGTGGTATCCAGAATTTTAGGTAACGTTGATAAGATTAAGGAGCTTGCGAACCGCTTGTCTAAGTCAGATAGGGTTGCGAGCTACGACAAACCCGATGAGCCACAATCGTGGACGATGGCCGTTGCTCTAAATGACATCGAGGAGTCCTTCATCAGGATATTTGAAGAACAACTACCTCCACTATTGGATGGAGACATGTCAACATCTATGCTGGAGCAGCATCTGCATGCAATTGGTGAAGAATTCCGCCATATACTTTACCACATGAAGGATTGCGCATACTATGGATACCTGTGGCCGGATGACTCCACAGAAACCCAATAGTTGCACCGGTTCCAGTTTCTTTTTGCCGTAGTCGAACTGTTGGCGTTGTCTTCAGTAGGCAGTTATCCTGCAAGCATGCAAACGGTGCTCTAACCATCCCACTCAAAACACCGCAACGCAAAACAATTCCGATCTACGTTTAAAAAGACCCACGCTTTAGATAAAACAAGATATGACCAAATCTTAAGTAATAGTCACCTCTGATGGCTTTTACCATCACCGTTTTCCCTCCAAATCATTCCAAGACAATGAAACTTTCGACTGAAAAGCTAAATATGCTGAAACTTTCCGGGATAACCTCTGTTCTCGGAATCGATTTATATAAGGATCGCGTCAGAGTTGTGGAAGTTCGGTCCCGCGGCGGCATTCTGAATAGGTTCAAGGCTGCCTATGTATCCGGCAAACATTTCGAGCTTGATTGTCCGGCGGATGCTTCGGCTGCCGAGCGGGGCAGTCTGCTTGCAGAAGAACTCAAGAAGAATGGAATAAAGATGAGGTTTTGCGTCTCGTCCGTAAGGTCTCTTAACAGCAGGGAGGTCACCGCGGATATTCCGATAGACGACAGGGAAGGGAGTTCGAGGGATGATATCGAGTCGTGGATCCGGGAGAATTATCAGAAGCTGATCAGGGTTCCCGTACCCCTCAAAGAGCTGGCTTTCGATTTCCAAATCTTGTCGGAAAACATCGACTCGGTTCGCTGCGAAATCTCGTTTGTGAGGGCGTCCGACAGGGATAATGTGGTCGAGGTTTTGCAGTCCGCTGGCCTTCAGCCCCTTCTCCTCTCGATAGGGAGCCACAGTTCTGAGTTTGCCTTCCTGACCTCAGGAGAATCGGGAGAAAGCCGTTCACGTGCTTTCATCTTTGCCGACGAGGACGGATGTTCCTGCGCTTTCTATCCTGGTCTCGGATCAGAGAGCAGGTCCGATCAGGTCAAGAGGAAGACATACCGCGGTTGCGATGTAAACGAAGTGCTGGCATCGTTAGAGAAAGACTTGGGTCAAGCTGAGGAGGTCTTTGTCTCCGGCCCCGCCGCATCCGGCCTTGATCAAGCCTCTGTCAGAGTCTTTGATCCATATGGTCTGTCTCCTGAATATGTTTTGCCTGCCGGTCTGGCAGTCCAGGGCTTTGTCGCGGCTTCGTCCTTCAGCGGTTATGTGCAGGGCATTGACCTAAGGCCTGAAAATGTCAAGGCAAAGGCACTTGAAGAGCGCGATAAGTCACTCTTCTGGATCGGCACATTGGCCATGGGATTTATCCTTCTGGTTCTGCTTGGTGTCCAGTTCGGGCTGCAGTCGTACCTCGGAAATGTCTCAGCCCGGCTGGACGCCAGGCTGGAAAGCATAGGTCCCGTTTACACACAGGTAAAGATGTTGAAGAAGCAGGTCGACGCTTTACGGGCCGAAGTTAATGGAAGGAGTGCCTCAGGGCATTCGTCGTCAATCGCGAAGACCTTACACACGATTGCCGCGTCTGTTCCTAAGAATGTCTGGCTGTATAAACTCGTTTGTTCCAATGATCCCACTTTACCCGAATCCGTCGATATCTTCGGATATTCACGAACGAACAGCGATGCCGCTGATTACCTTGCCGATTTGCAGACCAATCCGAAATTCACCGATGTTCGTGTCGTGCGCGTCGGCTCCCCGACACAATTGGAAGCGGCATCGTTTGTCACGAGCGCCCTGAAATCATTCGTCACTTTTGAAGCCAAGCTGAATATCTGCCCGTGAAACGCCCATACCTGATATTGACAGGCCTGCTTGCGTTCGTGTTCGTTTATGTCCTTGTGAACAACGTCGCTAAAAGCTACTCGGAAACTCTTTCAAAATACGCTGCTCTTAAGAACAGGAGGGGGTCGCTCATAGATCCAGCCGAACTTCCCGTCGAAAAGTCACAGCTCGTTGCCGAACGAAGCGCTTTGTCGAAGGAAATTCTCAAATCGCAGAGCAGGTATCGCCAGAGTCAGGTAGGAGTTATTCAGTGCGTGACGGATAATGCCCGTCATCATCGTGTTGTCCTGGAATCATTCTCGCCGGGTCGTGAGGTGAGGAACGGTCAGTTCAGCAAATTCCATTTCAGTCTCGACGTTAGAGCCTCATTTTTGAGGTTGGGGTCATTTGTAAACAGTATCGAGAACGCAGGCATCCCAATTGGGATAGATCACATAAAGATTGTTTCCAATCCCATTGGCGAATCCGTTCTCACCGCTCACATTCAAGCTACCGCGACATTACATCATGGCTTTGGTCAAGCGGAACGGTAAACTTCTCACGAAGATCCTCGCAGTCCTTGTGCTAGCGGTATGGGGAGAGATTGCATTCCAGCTATTTGCGAAAAAGGAACCTGGACCAGGAGATGCTACTCCAGTCATAATGGACAGAGTCAGAGCGCATACCGCCGGGCAGAAGTATATCTTCAAAGACAACGTTCGTGACCCATTTGCATACTTCAAGCCCGTCATACAGGTTCAGAAGAAAAAGTTCGTACCACTCATAGTGCATATCTGGACTCCGCCGCCTGTATCCCTTGAAGGGGTGATGCTTGGCAACGGCAGACGGACGGCAATCATTGCGGACCGAGCCGGCCAAACCTACTTCCTTTCACCGGGTGATACCCTCGATGGCGTCAGTATCCTGGCAGTGATGGATACGGAGGTGTCATACAGATATGACAGGAAGGACACGAATTGGATCGTGGTGAGAAACTAAGCTAGTCAACAAAGGCCTTTGCTACGGACCCGCTTCGACAGGTAATTGTTGGAGCGGGTTTTTCTTTTTTTGTATAAGATGTCCGGTAGAGGTGTCTTAAATGGCTTTGCTCGCTTTAAGTCACCAAAACATGACGACAGCTGGTACCACTCTGTACTACTCAGTACCAAGGTAACCAAATCGTTACCACTACTTGTCAAAAATCGGGAAATTTGTCTTCGTTGGCTAAAGAAAAGTGCTCGAAATGAGCGGGAATCGAACACTTTTCTTGTGAAGTTGGCGGGTGGAATGATTCAGGGTCTAGTGACCGCAAGGCCGTGCAGGTTCAAGTCCTGTCCCGGGCACTTTAATTTGAAGCAAAACATGTTGATAGCCTTCTCTGCATCTCCAGTTTTCTTTGCATACCATAATTGACCAATCTCCCGGCATGATTTCGCATAATCTGTGCCACGATTCAATGTCCTATAACGTGAAGTGCAAGTGCGGTTGAGATGAGAGACTGCCACCTCTTCAGATTCCTTCAGCTGAAAATGGCCCAGCTCCGGCTGCTGCGCATCCAACTAACCTGTGGGATGCCAGCGGAGGCGGGTTTCAATACGGGTAATCATGATGTCGCGCTAGAGACTCGGAGAATCATACCTTCAAATCTTGGATGACGTTCTTGGAGCGGGGACGGTATTTGCGGCGGTCACTAATCTGATCACGCGTGCCGACTAATGCTTGCCAATGGGTGATAGTATCGCTAACTTAGTATGGGGTTACATTCCGGGCGCGGGTCGCTACGAATCAGATCGGTAAGGACGTTAATCATGAAAACGAAATTAGTACTTCTCTCAATTGCACTCCTCTTAATAGCTATTCTGTTTCTATTCTCCCGCTTCGTAGGATATTACGGCGACTGGCTGTGGTTTCATAGCCTGCATTACGGCGCGGTGTTTACTACGATCCTGTGGGCGAAGATCGCGCTGTTCGTTGTTTTCTTCCTTGTGTTTGGAGCTTTTGCCTGGGTGAACATTGCCGTCGCAAGAAAACGAGGCGGCTACACCCGCTCTTTGAAAGTGCCCTTTGCCGGACAACCCATAAGAACTTCCGATATCTTTTTCAGCGACAGATATGCTAAATATTCGTGGGCGGCAATTATTCTGTTCCTTTCAGTTATCATGGGTTCACAGGCATCGGGCGCCTGGGAAACATTTTTGAAATTCCTCCATGCCTCGAAATTTGGGATCGCGGACCCGATCTTTTCAAAAGACGCAGGCTTCTATGTCTTCCGGCTCCCGCTTTATGAATTCTTGCAGGGTTGGTATTTGTTCTCCGTATTTATTGTTTCGTTAGGGGTTCTGACCTCCTATTTCATGGATCAGTCTATCGGATTACAGGGTAATCGTTTGATTGTCAATCAGAAAGTCCGTTCTCATCTGGCGGTCCTGGGCGGATTACTATTTCTTGGGATCGCTCTAGTTTTCAGATTGAAACTTTACGATTTGATGTATTCGACTTCGGGTGTGGCATTTGGCGCCTCATACGTAGATGTCCATGCACAGATCCCAGCGTACTGGGCCGTAACGGTCATGGCGGTTATAGTCGCGATTTTCTTCTTCCTCGTACCGTTCATCAATAAATGGAAATTCGTTCTCTATTCGATCGGCCTCTTCTTTGCTGTTCTCATAGGATTCTCATGGATCTATCCAAGCCTGATAGAACAGTATGTGGTCAAACCAAACCAGCTGACTATGGAGACGCCATATATTCTCAACAACATAAAATTCACCCGTCTCGGTTTTGCGTTGAACAAG
This sequence comes from Bacteroidota bacterium, assembly GCA_021794075.1. Taxonomy (GTDB): domain Bacteria; phylum Bacteroidota; class Ignavibacteria; order Kryptoniales; family JAKASW01; genus JAKASW01. The sequence continues at coordinate 13,622 of JAJYRM010000016.1, forward strand.
GTAGAAGAAAAGCCTTTTCCTGTGGGGACGCCAATGACATATGCTGAATTGGAGGCGAACGACTCCACAATCCACAACATCAGACTCTGGGATACCCGGCCGCTCCTCGACACTTACAGGCAATTGCAGGAAATCCGGCTTTATTACAATTTCAAAAATGTGCAGGTGGACCGATATCATTTAGACGGTAAGTACACGGAGGTGGCCGTTGCCGCGAGAGAGCTGCCGGTTTCGCAGCTTCCCTCACGCGCGCAAACATGGATCAATCTCCATTTGAAGTACACGCACGGCTACGGTCTGGTCATGAGCCCCGTGAACGAGATCACGAAAAATGGAATGCCCAACCTAATAGTGAAAAATATCCCGCCCACTTCGAGCGTCTTGGATATAACCCGGCCGCAAATTTATTATGGCGAACAGACCGGTCAGTACGTCCTTGTCAATACCAAGACCAGAGAGTTCGATTACCCGAAGGGAAATGAAGATGTTTACACGCACTATCACGGAACGGGCGGCGTCAGGCTCTCCAATCTGTTTCGAAGGCTGGTCTTCGCGTGGAAGTTTTCGGACATCAACATCCTCCTGACCGGCTACGTAACGAGCGAAAGTCGCATCATGTTCCACAGAGACATCACCGTCCGTGACAGGGAGATCGCGCCTTTTCTTAAGTACGATTCCGATCCCTACCTGGTAGTGGGCAACGACGGCAAATTGTACTGGATCAATGACGCATATACGACGTCGACCATGTTTCCTTACTCGCAGCCTTTCTATGGGGCGCAAAACTTTTATGGGATCAACTACATACGGAATTCAGTAAAGGTAGTCATCGACGCGTACAATGGAGACGTTACATACTATGTTATCGATCCTTCAGATCCGGTTATCCGCACCTACGAGAAGATTTTTCCTACTCTGTTTAAACCCATCAGCGAGATGCCGAATTTTCTGAGAAGGCATATACGTTACCCTATGGACTTATTCCAGGTACAGGCGGAAATGTTCAGGACATTTCATATGACAAACCCCGAGGTTTTCTATAACCAGGAGGACCTGTGGAGCATCCCGAAGGAGGTTTACAATCAGCAAGAACAGCCGATGCTTCCTTATTACATCATCATGCGATTACCCGACACCAAGTCTGAGGAGTTCATCCTGATGATTCCCTTCACCCCATCCAACAAGAACAATATGGTGTCCTGGCTATGCGCGCGGTGTGACGGCGATAATTACGGCCAGTTGGTTGAGTACAGTCTATCCAAGGAGAAGTTGATTTACGGCCCGCTGCAAATCGACGCACGGATAAACCAAAAACCCGATATCTCTTCCGAATTGACTCTCTGGAATCAAATGGGGTCGAGCGTGATCCGCGGGAATTTGCTCGTCATCCCCATCGAACATTCTTTTCTCTATGTGGAACCCGTTTACCTACAGTCGGAACAGAGCAAGATGCCGCAATTGAAGCGAGTCATCGTTGCGCTTCAGGATAATTTGCAGATGCGGGATAATCTCGATGACGCCCTGCGAGCCGTGTTCTCTTCGGATAGCGTTTCTACCGTCCAGACACAGGAAGCTCTAAGCGGTATGCCAACGGGACCATTATCCGGCATGGCGCAGGAGGCATTGAGCCATTACAATAAAGCGCTGAATTATATGAAGAATGGTGACTGGTCGAATTATGGCCAGGAACTAAATAAGCTCAGGGATATTTTACAGCGCATGACCAGGAAAAAATGATGCGGCGACAGTGGCCTGGTGGCCTTGCTGAAAAGCTTTACCACTTAATGATGCAATGTAGACTTACCGCTCGCCAGCAGGAGTTCATGACCAGGTAATATTCCTTCCTGGTCCCCTTTGCGAGCTCTTCGCGGGCACTGTGATTACATCTCTTAAGGTTTCGAGCCGAAGGTAAGCTTCGGCTCGGTCATGGCGTGGGAAGAAGGTGTCCTTCTACAGGTCCTCCGCTACTGCAAAATTGGGATTGCCTTTGGTTCCTCCGTAAGGAGACCGGGTGAGCCTCTCTTGATCGACCCGATGGCGTCCCTGATCTGATGCATCGTGCATGGCATCGTTACCACTGAGAAGACGGCGTCCTTCTTATTGCGGCGGTTATGACTAACCGTATCTATGTTGATTTTCTGTCCACCGATTGCCGTCGTGACAAGACCGGTAACCCCGGGACGATCCTCGGTAGAAAAGGTTATGTTATACGGAAACTCGAAGTGGTCGGCGTCGACTAATTCCAGCTGTTGAGGCCCGCTGGAACTCTCGACGACGACACCGTACCGGGCCGTGAAGACGATATCCGCGACTATCGAGCTCGCCGTCTCAAGGCTCCCCGCGCCCGCCCCGATGAAATAATGTCTGCCGGAGTATCTATTGATAAGCTCCACGCAGTTCGTCGCCCCGTTCACCTGGGAGAGTAAATTCCCGTGCCTGACCATCATCGGCTTGACTGATGCAAATATGCTACCGTCTATCTTCTTCGCGAAGCCGATAAGCTTGATGCTGCAACCCATTTCGTTCGCGATCTCGATATCTTCTTTGTCGATGTTTTGGATCCCTTCCTTCATCAGATCCTTGTATTCTATTTCCTTGCCGAACGCGAGTCGGATGAGTATGGCAAGCTTGTGCGCAGCGTCGCCTCCCGATATATCGAGAGTTGGGTCGGCTTCAGCGTATCCGGCTTTCTGCGCCATCTTCAACGCGGGTTTAAAATCGATACCTTCGAGTTCCATCTTTGACAGGATATAGTTGCTCGTGCCGTTCATTATGCCTGAAATTTCCTGCACCTGGTCTCCGGTGAAACTTTCCCTGATAGCTTTGATGATCGGGATGGCGCCGCAAACGCTTGCCTCGTAACCGAGAGTCACTCCGTTTTCCTTTGCCGTTTCGAAAATGACGGATCCTCTCTCTGCGAGCATCGCTTTGTTGGCCGTGACGACATGCTTCTTCGCTTTCAGCGCGTCGAGGATTACAGAAAGCAGGTAATCGCCTGTTCCACCTATCGTCTCAACCACCAGGTCGATAGTCTCATCACTTATAACCTCCGAAATGAATCTCGATGCTTCTTCAGGGGTTAAATCCTTTCCGCCGCCGCAATAGAGGTCAAGCGGGATGTTGTACTTTTCTGAACTTTTCGTTGGAGAAAGGTCGACGATCTTTCTCAGTTCAATGGGACGGGCAGACCTGTCTGATAGGGCGCTCGGCATATCGAGAAGGATTTTGGCAACGCCGCTTCCGACGGTACCGCATCCAAGAATGGCAATACCAAAGGTTTTCATTAGCTGTGTTAGTTCTCAAAGTATTATGGTTTCGTTTGTTATGAATAATACGAAGAAGATGAATCTTATTCATGCGGATAATGAAAAACCGCTGTTCGCTTGTATCAAGACCGCACGCCATTTGTATCAAAACCGTACACTTGTTCAGGGTAATTGGCGTTTTTGACCTTTTTTCGCGGTTTACGTGGCGGCATAATCGTTGACGTCTATTATGAAGCGTTCAATTCAAAATGGAGAAGGAATGCTGGCACAACAGGTGAAAAAGATGCCGGAAAAAGTCAAAGGATCGGATCTACCCAAAGGTGAAGGGGAAACAATTCTCGTCGTTGAGGATGAGGAGAGGTCGAGAGATTTCCTGCGGGCAGTACTCGTGATGAGCGGATACAAAGTCATTCTCGCCTCGAACGGAACGGAGGGCGTACTGAGTTTCACTGCTTACAGAAACGAAATCAAGCTGGTACTTCTGGACATGGGATTGCCGGGACTGAGCAGTGAGGAAGTCCTCTCTATGATCCGCGCTCTGGAATCCGACATGAAGATCATCGCGGTAAGCGGTCTGATAAACCTCGAGGCTCGATCCGCCGTGATGGAGATGGGAGCGTCCGATTACCTTCAGAAGCCGTATTTGAGCGACGAGCTTCTTATCAAGCTGCATGAGAATTTGCGGCACTGAGCCGCGATGAGCAGCCGCCCCCTTTGAAATTGCTAATAGTATTTTCATCATGAGAGCGGAGAAAGCGCCGAGCTTGGAACGATCATTCGCTGAGATTAGGCAATCGTCGTCGCCGTTTGAATTAACAACCTCGTCTGATTTACCTCCCGGATTAAACGGGTGCATTACTAAATGGATTGAAATTTTTCTCTCGCCTTTCCATCATTAAAATGCTTTGAACCTATTCCGTTAGTTTCCCGAGCGCGGAGCCTCCGACGTAAGTCCACGGAGAATTCCGGCAACGATCGGATTCGTTGACACCGGAAAAATCCAAATCGTAATTGTCGAAGGGGAGTCTCCGGGCAAGAGCAGGAAAGATTGGGGTCGCAAACAGGGTATGCATATAACTACAGGGCTTTGAGCATGCCGCCAGTCATGGCGACGTGCAGGATGACTGTGTGTGTCGCTACTCTAAGATGCGGGACAAGGAGATCTAAACAGTGACATTACACGGAATGAGTAGGAGAATTTGGAAATATGATAGATAAAGGGAAGATATATCCCAAAGGATGTTGCGGCGATCGCCTGCCGGCTAAAGAGATGCAATCTGTCTTCGGAGAGTCCCTCCCTCTAAGCGAGGAGGCAGTTGATTTCAGGTGAGCGCTGATTCAGGAAATGCCGGCGTTACCGCGTCGGGTCGCAGGACATCTTTTATAGAGAAGGGGGGCGGCAGTTACAAGTGGTGGGTGCTCGCCAATATAATGATCGGCACGGCGATGGTTGTTATCGATGCCAGCATCGTGAACGTCGCACTTCCAAAGATAATGGCCGCGTTTGGCATCTCTATCGACACGGCCGAGTGGGTGCTTAACGCATATCTCATCGCCTTCTCTGTCATGTTGCCGACCGCCGCCTGGTTCGCGGATAGATTCGGCTATAAGGCGATGTACTCTTTTGCTCTCGCGATTTTCACTGTCGGCTCGTTTCTTTGCGCGATAGCATGGAACGAAAATATGCTGATCATATTCCGGGCGATACAAGGAATGGGCGGAGGGTTCCTTATGCCTGTCGGGATGGCAATCGTATTGCGTGAATTCCCCGTAGAGCAGCGCGGCACCGCGATTGGGTTCTGGTCGGTAGCTGCTGCCGGTTCCGTTTCGCTTGGCCCCCTTCTGGGCGGATACCTCGTCGACAGATTTGATTGGAGTTCTATCTTTTTCATCAACGTCCCTCTCGGTATACTTGGAATCATCGCTACTCTCATGATCTTGAAGTCGCATCGAGCCTCGAAGTCGCACGGCTTTGATTTCATCGGATTCATCTCTATGACGGCATTCATGGTCTCTCTTCTTCTGGCGTTGGCCGATGGAAATGCCGCGTGGAATACCGGAGGATGGACATCGAAATTTATACTTACGAATTTCGCAATCGCTTTTGTAGGGCTCGTGGTATTTCTCATTAGGGAGTTCACGGCGAAGCATCCACTGATAGACGTCAAGCTGTTCAAAAGCTTCAACTACTCCATGTCAAACTTGGTCCGGTTCATCTTCGGCCTCTCGGTGTTTGGAAGCATATTCCTCCTCCCATTGTATCTCCAGACATCACTGGATTACACTCCGTATCAGGCAGGAGCGGTTTATCTTCCGATGGGAATAATTCAGGGCATTGCAGGTCCGGTCTCTGGGATACTGACCGACAAAGTCAATCCCAAGTTGATAGCATTGGCGGGTATACTCCTTCTCGGCTGGAGCTGGTATTTGAACGGTTTCCTTTCTTTATACTCGATGCATTCGCAGATCATGTTCCCCATCTATCTACGCGGGCTTGGAATGGGACTCATGTTTACGCCGCTGACAGCCCTTGGTTTGAAAGATATAAAGGCGAAGGATATGGGGCAGGCTTCGGGACTTTTTAACGTGATTCGGCAGGTGGGAGGGAGTTTCGGCGTCGCACTGATCGGCACTATCCTTACCGAGCGAACTTTCTTTCACAGAGCGATCGACGGACAGGTCGTCTCTAAGTACTCACCTGTCTATCAGCATGTCGTCGATGGTTTGCGGAATTTCGTCACCTACAGAGTGGCTGGTCCCGTCTCGATTGAAACCGAGAGAGCGAAGGCTTTGATAATTTCAAACCTTTCAAAGCAGGCAATCATACAGGCTACGGACGACACCTTCCTCTTTGCTTGCGCGATAATGCTTCTGTGCGTCATACCGATAATTCTCCTCAAGAGACCGAAGAAGAGCGGTAGTGATAGGCGAGCAGTCGCCGAGCACTGAGAGGCTCAAGGACCTCAATGACCAAGCAGGCTAATTTATTTTGCCTCCAAAGCTTCATCTGAATTATCTATCACGGCTTCGACTTTGGCGCGCCTGTCAACGCGGCCCGTTACGAGAAGCCAGAGGAAGAACATAATAGGGATGGCTAGAAAAAGGGTGACCTTTAAATCACCGAGACCGAGTCCGCCGACGCTCTGTGGCTTGTCCATCCAATCGGCGAACGAAGCTCCGAAAGGCCTGGTCAGGATGTACGCGGTCCAGTACGCTATTACCGCGTTGCGCGTCTTGTGTTTGCCTCCGGAGAACGACAAAGATATCCGATATGAGACTCCGACAACGGCGATTAGTATGCCGAAGAGTATCCCCGACGAGAAATAACCGAGCTTGAAAGTGCTGGCTGTCAAATCGCCGGCGGCCGTGCCGAGAGCAAACGTCGTGAAAACGACGGCCCAATAGAAAATTTCGCGGCGAGTCGAGTTGACGCTGTGAATTGACAGAGTCTTCTCGCTTCTATACCAGACTATGAAGACTGCCGCGAGCATCAGGGCAAAGAAGGTCGTCGAAACTCTGTACGGAACCCCCATTGCGACGTGAACTACGTCCGCCGCCATCGTCCCGAATATTGCCACCATAAGCGCGGTTAGCCAATAGGAGAGATGTGTGTACTTTCGCAACCGTAGTTTCGATCCAAGCGCGATCACGAATCCAATTCCTCCGAGCATAACGGCCAGATATGGATTCATGTGAAAGACCAGAGCGTCCGAAGTACTCTCGCCCATGGCAGTAGTGAAGAATTTGAGAATCCAAAAAGTGATAGTGATTTCAGGGACTCTCGTTAATAATTCCTGAGACTCTGTTGTGTCATACATGCTTTTTTTCTCTTCTGCGTTCGTTAATCATCCTATCCGGGAACGAGAGCTTCCGATTTCGCACGGAATCCGTGCCCCGTGTTGCTTCACCCGCTAAATGCCGTATGACAAACTGCTTGATAAATAATATCGGCTATCGACATGAATTCCAGATGAAAAGAAAAAGAGATGAGATGCCCCTGAAAATATTCCTTAACGCGAGCGGGTGCGGCAGGGCGCAAGCGTTAAGGAATTAGAATATAAGGGAATAGATAGGTTGTCCTCTTGTTAGATTATCCGTTATTGCCACTTTTCGATTTAAAATCGTTGAAGTTGTACTGAAGGTTGAGCATCACCATCGGCGCCTCTCTGAAATAGAAGACATGCTCGTAGAAGTCAGAACCCTGAGATGTGAATTCGCGTCTGCCGGTGGCCAGGAGGTCGTTCGCCTGGAGTGTCAGCGAGAGCACTTTCGCGATCAAGTCCTGCCTCACCGCCAGGTCTGTGATGAAGTATCCTCCCCAAGTTCCCTGGGCCGTTACGGATGGACTGTGATACCTCACATTAAGCTGGGCCTCGGTCGTGTGCGTTAAGGTGAATGTATTATTGTACTTGATTCCCCAATCGAAGCTCTCCCGGGCGAACGATTGATTGCTAATCGCTCCACTGATCTTGTAATCATACGCTGTTCCCATCAGGTTAAACTCCCATAGTTTGACCGGCCTAAACTGAAGACTGAATTCGTACCCGAGCGCGTAGTCGTTGCCGACATTCGCTACGGAAGTCAGCGTTACGTTCTCCGCATAGACGGAATTTATATCTTCTATTTTGTCGCTTGTGAAACGGTAGTAGAGATCATTGGAGAATGTCGCGCTTCCGATGAAAGTCTCCATCCCCATCTCGTAAGAATCGATGAGCTCGGGCTTAAGAGCCGGGTTGCCGATATGTACCGTGTTTGCGTCGAACCATGAATAGTAGGGCTCGAGGTCGCCGCCGTCCGGGCGCTCAATTCTCCGAGTATAACTTGCCATGAGCTGCGTCCCCGTACCGAAATTGTAAGAGGCGCTCAGAGAAGGGAAGTAATCCCACCGGCTGAACTTGTAACTCTGACTACTGTCCGCTTGCGCCACGTACTGGTAAGTGTATTCGGTGCGAATGCCTACCTGAATAGCCAGGCTATCCCACTTGTCGGAAAACAGGGAGTAAGCCGCAAACCTTGCGCGCTTGAAGTCGTTGGTATGGCTGAACGGAGCCTGGAAGATGTAATCTCCCGTCGTGGAATCAAACGAGAACAGTTGGTTCACGTCCTGGTAATTTCTCGTGAAGAACTCCGAGCCCGCTGAGAATTTCTCTGCCGTGTTGATCGGGAGCGCATAATCGACGTTCCCTCTGAGTTCGGTGTGTGGACCGAGTTCGGACGTCTGAGTCCCGTTAAGTGTGGTGTTCAATTGGGTTGCCGTGCTGATGGCAGCGGAGTTCGAGCTGTGGCGCCTCAAAGAGAGGTACGCTGAGATCTGATGGCCATGGTTGTTGAACTTGTGTTGGTAGTTTGCATTAATCGCGTAGAAAGTCCCGAAATCGTTGAAGTTGTGATTGTCAAGATAATTAAGCTGGCTTGGCTGCGCGATCGAATACTGGTCGGTGCTGAGCGACGAGTAATGATGGAAAGTCCTACCTCCGTATCTTCCGCTAAGCGACAGGTTGTCATTACTGCTCAAGTTGAAATCGATCCCGCCTTGAACGCCCGAGAGAATGCGCTGCCAGAGTACCGTACCGTTCGAGTTGAGGTACGATGTGTTTTGCCCTATGATGAATTGCTTCTCCTGCCTGTTCGTGCCCGGAAATGTGCGGCGGTTGAAGTCGACGCCGAGCTCGTAACTGACGGAAGGCCTCCTGTACTGGAGAATGACGTTGCCGCCATACTTATCCTCCAGTCCGCTCATCAGATTCACGATACCGCTCCAGCCGAGATCTGAATTTTTCTTTAGGATGATATTAATGATTCCTGCAGCGCCGCTCGCGTCGTACTTTGCCGACGGGTTTGTGATTATCTGAATATTTTTGATGGAGCTTGCGGGAAGTTGCTGAAGGGCGTTCTGCGCGCTCATTATAGAAGGTCTGCCGTTTATCAGTACCTGGAAGTTGGAGCTTCCTCTCAGACTAACATTTCCATTTATGTCGACGCTGACTGAAGGGACGTTTTCCAGGACGTCTGCCGCCGTCCCCCCGGCCGCCGTCTTTATTTGGTTCACGTCGATGACCTGTTTCCCCGGTTGAAATGTGATTGGCGATCTTCTTCCTTCGGCGACGACATCCGGAAGGCTGATTGCCGAGGGCTTCAGATACACGCTCCCGATATTGAAGCTGGGGCGCGCACTTGAAAGCCGGACGTGCCTAATTAGTTTTACGGCATACCCGATTATCTGCACGCGTATGAAGTAGCTCCCTGGTTTGACTCCTGTCAACGCGAATTTGCCCGCTCCATCTGTCATGGTGCCGGTAACCTGCGCGCTGTCCTTAGCCGTGAAAAGAATTACGTTGGCGAACTGAACGGGCTGCTTCGTTTCCAGATCCAGCACTCTGCCGGATATTATTTCGTTGCCGGTGTATAAGCTCGTTCGAGCGTAAAGAGGGGATGCGACGATCAATATGAATAAGAACACATAGACTTTTCTAAACATCGGTGCTCCGGGTTACACAATATTCGTTAAAGCGGTTTAACCGCAATAATTCCTGAAGACATGGTTGGTTCAAAGGGGTTTCTCGAAAGAAGTTTTCGACTGGGGAAATTCCTCTGACGTTCAAACCAAAATAACACAACGGGCTAATGTAATCCAAGTTTGTGAAAACAAGATGAAAAGATCACAATGATGATTTCTCGGCGGATCTTTCTATATGTCATAAATGCCAAAGCATATCATCTATAGACGACGCTATTCGAGTTTTGTCTCAACCATACCTACATGTAGCTTTCCAAAGTGAGGTAATCATGGACCCAACATCTCTATTATTAGTGAGCCCGCGCACCTGAAATGGCGGTTTGCTTGGAATGAGGCCGCGCTCTATATACATTACTCCGTCGGGTTATTTAAAAGGGAGGTTGTCATGCTCGTTTTCTATCTCGTCGCAATACTGATTTTGCTGGTGATCATCTGGGTAATCGCGAAATATAATTCCCTCATCAGTCTGCGCAACCAGGTAAAGAACGGCTGGAAGCAAATCGATGTCCAGCTGAAGCGAAGGCACGACCTTATTCCTAACCTGGTACAAGCAGTCAAGGGAGAAATGCAGTTTGAACAGGATACTCTCCAGAAGGTTATCGAGGCGAGGAACTCTGCGATTTCGGCGAAGGGAATCGCCGAGTCGGCAGGGAAGGAGGACATCCTATCCGGCGCGCTTAACAAACTGTTCGCGCTGGTGGAAAACTATCCGAATCTGAAGGCCAGCGAAAACGTTAAGCAGCTACAGGAAGAGTTGACCAGCACAGAAAATAAGATCTCGTTCGCTCGCCAATTCTATAACGACATCGCTACCAGGTTTAATATCTCGCAGCAGGTTTTTCCGGGGAACATCGTGGCGTCCTTATTCAACTTCACCGCGGCAGAGCTTTTCGAAATAAGTGTTGAGGCGGAAAAGGCAGCTCCGGTGGTCGATCTGTCTTTGAAGAAATAGAAAAGTGTCGGGGACCTGTCGTCGTGTTCCATTCTCGCGTGTATTTTTAGGCTGTCTCTTTCGGAAGGTGATTTTTTGCATAATACCACAAATATCTATGAACAGCAGGAGCACAATAAGCGGGATACCGCTCTGCTTATGGGGGTGTTCATCTTGTTCGTGGGGCTGCTGGGACTCGGGTTGGACGCGTTTTATCTCGGCACTGTGAGCGCGGACGTGTTCATGCCTGTCGGTACGGTATTAGCGATGGGCTTTGGAGCGATCACGGCCGTCTGGAGCTTGAAGAGCGGGGCGAAGGCGGTATTGAGTTCCACGAACGCGGTGCCTGTCGACGAAAGCATCCCCGCCCAGAAGCAGCTTATGAACATCGTAGAAGAGATGAGCATCGCTTCCGGGCTTCCAAAGCCGAAGGTCTACGTCGTTCCCGATCCGGACCCAAACGCATTTGCCACCGGGAAGGACCCCTCGAATAGCTCGATCGCGGTGACACAAGGTTTGCTCGATTCGCTGAACCGCGAGGAGTTACAGGGAGTCGTAGCGCACGAGATGAGCCACATCAGGAATTACGACATACGGCTGATGACAGTGATAGCCGCCTTGATCGGCGCGATCCTTCTACTTTCAGACTGGGCCAGACGGGGAATGATGTGGGGTGGAGGACGGCGCCGTTCCAGAAGTTCAGGAGGAAGCGCCGGTGGTGCGGTAGCTCTGATTTTGTTCATACTCTGGATAATCGGCGTCATTCTCGCGCCGCTTATCAGCCAGCTAATGGCGATGGCTGTTTCGCGCAAGCGTGAGTATTATGCGGACGCGTCAGGAGCAGAACTCACTCGAAACCCTCTAGCACTGGCGGCCGCCCTCGGGAAACTTGATGCCGCGTCAGCTCCGACCGCTTCGATAAAGCGCGGAGCGGCTCACCTATGCATAGTTGACCCTCTTGGAAGAAGCATGAATGCTAAGGAAGGAGCCGCCGCAAACCTGTTTGCCTCGCATCCTCCAATTGTGAGCCGTATCGCCCGGCTTCGGGCGATGGCTTACCAGCAGGAGCCCGCGAAGTGAGACTTCGGAAGAACCTTCTGCAACTCCCGTGGCGAGTAGCATTTGATTAAATCCTTCCCATCAAAGTTCCCCTATTCGGCTTACTTATGACCTTTGACACAGTGGTAAGCTCTCACGCTGTAGTTATCCGCGGAAATTCCGACAATCCTAATGCGGAGTTCCGCGTATTTCACGGTTGCATTAAAGTGGAGGAAAACGGACGGTGGAGACATCTTTTAAGCCAAAGACAAAAAGTTCGTGGTCTCTCTACCTTCCTTTTTTCTATAATCAGGAAAATTTGAAATGACGGCTGCCGAAAACTATCCGGAATCTCTACTAACCCCTGACGGGGAGGTATATAAAACACTTTTCGAGAATAGCCCACTTCCAATGTGGATATATGATCTCGAGACTCTTCGTTTCATGGAGGTGAACGGTGCAGCCGTGCGCAGGTACGGATACTCGCGCTCAGAATTCCTCGATATGACCATTAATGACTTGCGCCCGCCGGAGGAACATGCACCGACGGAAACATCCACGGAGGCAGGCCCGGTGATCAGGGAATGGCGTGGCTGGCGTCATAGCCTCAAGAACGGCGAGGTTATCGAAGTCGAAATTACCACTCAGGGATTGAGATACAAAGGGCACAGGGCTGCGTTTGTAATCATCAGCAACCCGACAACACGTAAGCAGCCCCAGCCGCTTGCAACTGAAGAAGGTCGTTTCAGGAAGATATTCGAGAACGCCACCGTAGCAATGATTCTTCTTGATCCGGAGAGCGGACGGGTAGTTGAAGCGAACAGGTCTGCCGCATCATTTTATGGATACGCCCACGAAGCGATGGTGGGGCTCAATTTTTCGGAGATCGTTGTAGGACGGAAAGAGGGCTCTTTTCAGAATCTCACGGAATTCATTGCCGCGTCAACTTTGAAGAGGATAAAATCTTTCCACCGTTTCTCTGACGGCAAAACACGTCACGTGGAAGCGGAAGGAAGTGAGATCCCGATCGGTGAACGAAAACTAATCTGCCTGACCGTCAGCGAAGCAAAAGCTGAAACGGAAGAGGAGGTTCCTCGTCTGGTTGCAGCTGAAAACGTTCAGGTACCTGACGATTCGCTGAAATCCGTGCTGGTGGATGTTTCCGACCTCGCCCTGATTCTAAGAAAATCTGATTACAAAATTGTTGAGGCGAATAAAGTCGCGGAATCCATCTTCGGTCTGTCGCACGAAGGGTTGCTCGGTAGAACCATTTTCGATTTAAGCGCGGGAGGGAATTCAGATGCGCTGACTCGACGGCTCGACGAAGTGGACGGAAGCGGAGAAGTTGTTGAGAACATATTTACTCGGGGTGACGGCTTACCCTTCCCGGCGGAGATGAAAACGCGGCTGATACGGATCGGCGGAGAAGATGAACTGGTAGTAATTGTCCGGGATGATAACCATGAGAAACAGGCGGAGACGACTCTCAGGGAGTACCAAGAGAAATACAGGACAATCTTTGAGAAGTCTCCTGTGGGCATACTGAACTTCGATTCGCGCGGAGTGGTTACCGAATGTAACGACAGACTAGCTTCGATAATGTCTTCGCCTCGCGAGTCAATCATCGGTCTAAAACTCCTTGAACTCCCGAACAAAGAGCTTGCCGGCGCAATCCGAAAGGTGTTGGAGGGCAAGCTCTCGCTACACGAGGGTGAATACCGCTCATTCGCGGCCAACAAGGCGCTGCACGTCAGGACAACTTTTGCACCGATACCATCACTTGGAAATCTCCCTTCAGGAGGGATCGCGATTTTCGAGGATATTTCGGAGCGCGGCAGGGTTGAAAGTGCTTTACGAGATAGTGAGAAACGCTATCGCCTTCTATATGAAAGCTCGCCGGTTCCGTATCACCTTCTCGATGCAGACTGGAAGATTATCGATGTTAACGAGAGCTGGATGGATCTCCTGGGATATTCCAGGAAAGAAGTCGTTGGAAGATACTTTGTTGAATTTGTTTCCCAGGAGCACAAGAACGAACTGAAGAAAAGACTCGATTCTTTCCTGTCGGCGGGCGTGCTGGGGAGCATCGAAGTCGAGGTCATCCACAAGAAGGGACAGAGATTCACAGTCGCCGTCGAAGGGAGAATCGTTCGCGAACCTGACGGAAAGATAAGCCAGTCGCAGTTCATGTTGTATGACATCACTGAACGCAAAATGGCTGAGAAGGCGTTGAAGGAGAGTGAAGAGAAGTTCCGAAATCTGGCCGAGAGCGCTTCGTCGGCGATCTTCATGTATCAGAACAATAAGGTCTGCTACGTCAACCCGGCTTGCGTGAAAATAACAGGTTATGATTCGGCAGAACTTCTCAGGATGAATTTTTGGGACATCGTCCATCCGGATTTCCGTGACCTCGTTAAGGATCTCGGCATGGCGAGGCAGCGAGGAGAATTGGTGCCGAATCATTTCGAGCTCAAGGTAGTGACAAAATCTGGGGACGTCAAATGGATGGACTTCACGGCGGCCACGGCGAGCTACAAGGGGGAGCTCGCGGTATTGGGAACCGCGTACGATGTGACTGAAAGGAAAAAGTCCCTGACCCGGCTTGAAGAGATCGAAGAGCAAAGAACGCTTCTAGTTGAAAAGTCGCCGGATGCCATAGTTATACTTACCGAAGGGAAAATCATTTATTTGAATCCATCGGCTTTGGAGGTCCTTCAATCGGACTCTGCCGACATGCTTGTCGGCAAGACGTTGAAGGATATAGTGGACCCGGAATCGCTCGACAGGCTGGCGACGGCGTTGAATGACGTTAAGAAGTCTGCTGAAGCTATCGAATTACGCGGCGAAAACCTCTGTGGCCTGGCAGGGAAAAAGACGGCAGTCGACATCACGGCAGGTCCGGTGACTTACCTCGGGAAGCGGTCGGTACAGCTTGTAGCCAGAGCAACACCATCCCCCGAAATGACCGAGCAGGTTTTTGGCGTAGAGGCTAAAGCGCTAAAAGTGGTTCCCGACTCAATCGTTGTGACCGACAAGCTGGGCAAAATCCAGTGGGCCAACCTTGCCTTCGAGACACTCTTAGGCTACTCAGCATCGGAGCTAAACGGGCGCGACGTGTTCGGATTACTCGTGTCTGCTGGGAAGGATACTAAATCTGTAGATGCAATTCGCCGAACCACTCTTGACGGTAATGTGTGGCACGACAAGATCACTTGTCTGCGAAAAGACGGCACCACGTGCAGCGAAGATGTGATGGTCACACCGGTTACCGGTGAAGACGGATCCATATCGCAATTTGTTTGGGTACAGCAGGACAGCCTGGTGCGAAAGTCCTTCGAGGAGCAGCTACTGCGCGCGAGGAAGCTCGAGGGAATAGGACGCCTCGTTAGCTCAGTGGTGCATGATTACAATAACATACTCGGCGTGATTCTTGGATACGGTGAACTCCTCCGGAAGAGTCTGAAGAATGGAGGGCTGGAGAGGGTATCTATCGACGCGATTCTCAACGCGACCAGGAGGGGAACCGACCTCACGAGACAGCTTCTTGATTTCGGCGAAGAAGGCGTGGTCACGACGAGGGCCGTGGATGTCAACAAGGCAATCAAGAGTATGGAAGATATGCTCCTTAAGACAATCGGCGAAAACATCGGCTTGGAAATTGTTCCGCTGAACGGGTTGTGGGTGGCAAGCGTTGATCCGATCCACCTGTATGAAATCCTGATGAATCTAGCCACCAACGCGAGGGATGCGATCGTTGGAGGACCGGGAACGCTCGTTATAAAAACCTCAAACGTTGTGGTGGACGAGACTTTTGCCGGGACTCACCCCGGTTTTAATCCCGGCGAATATGTCATGATTACCTTCATAGACAACGGCATGGGGATGACCAAGAAAACGCAAGACAGAATTTTTGAACCTTTCTTCACGACCAAGGACGAGGAACTCTCGCCTGGTCTTGGGCTGGCCGCGGTGCATGGGATGGTTAAACGGAACGGAGGAGGAATCACTGTCAGGAGTACGCCCGGTGAGGGGACAACCTTCTGTATTTACCTCCCACGTTTCGATTCGGAGACCAATGAGTCGTCCGATCAGACCATTTCACACGAAATGCTTCGCTCCGATAAGACGGTCCTTGTGGTAGAGGACCAGGCTGACTTGCTCCGGTTGGTCAAGCACGATTTGGAAGAATACGGTTACAAGGTTCTGTCCGCGGCGGGGCCTGAGGAAGCGCTGGATATATGTGAAGAATATCCGGGTGACATCGCCCTACTCTTAAGTGATATGATACTTCCGGGCGTCAATGGGAAAGAGTTGTCGGAGAAAATCTTAGATATACGTCCGAAGATGAGAGCGCTTTATATGTCCGGGTACAGCTCGGGAAGTCTGAAGATTGAGGGGATAATTGATGAAGGGGCGCCATTCATCCAGAAACCTTTTACCGCGTACGAACTCGCAAGGAAGATGTCTAAAGTATTAGGCGCTTGAAATGGCGATTTCAGCGCTTCTCTCGGCGGAATAATTTCTTTAGCTATTCCTCCCTTTTTCATGTTTCCTTTATGATGGCACAAAGTCTATTGTGATAACGCGATAGAGGCGGTATGCATTTATTCCGCTTTTGTCCGTTCCCGATGAGAAATCTGCGCTCTGATGGCAAACCGTGAGGCCTCAAAATGAAGAGTGTTTTGGATTCACCTCTGAAACTCGGGTTCGGACGGATGTGATCGCGACTTTCAAAAATTTAAGGAGATGCAATATGAGAAATGCTACGATTGTTTTAAGCCTGATTTGCCTTCTCAGTCTAGGGCGCGTTTCAAGCGCCCGTACGATGAAGTCTGATTACAAAGTAATAAGAAAAATCCATCTCCCGGGGGAGACCTGGTGGGATTATCCGTCAATTGATCCTTTCACCGGAAGGCTGTTCGTATCGCGGGGGACGATGGTGCAGATTGTCAATGTAATAACCGGAAAACTCATCGGCGTCATTCCCAATACGGATGGCGTTCATGGGATTGCGCTGGCAGAGGATCTCAACAAAGGTTTCGTGAGCGATGGGGCGGATTCCTCCGTTACAGTCTTCAATCTGAAGACACTCAAAGTTATCTCGAAGATTCCGGTCACAGGGAGGGATCCCGACGCGATACTCTATGATCCTTACACACATAGGGTGTTTACCTGCAACGGTGAAACCTCAAACTCCACCGTCATAGACGCGAAGAGCGACAAGGTCATAGGTACCATCAAGCTCACCGGCAGGCCGGAATTTTCCGCGACAGACGGGAAAGGGAGGATTTACATCAACATCGTGGATAAGAGCCTGGTCGACGAGATTAATCCAGAGACGATGAAAATTATTAACGTCTGGTCGCTTTCGCCCGGAGAACATCCAAGCGGACTCGCTATCGATGCCGCACACGACGTGCTCTTCTCTGTGTGCCATAATAAGTTGATGGTCGTCCTGAACGGGCTCGATGGAAAGATCATCGCGACTTTGCCGATCGGTGGGCGCGTGGATGGTGCCGCATATGACCCGGCGCTCCAGCGCGCGTATAGTTCCAACGGAGAGGGAACTCTCACGATTGTTCAGAGGGAAAGGAACGGGAAATACAAGGTCATCGAAGATTTGCCTACTCAGCTCGGGGCGCGAACCATAGCGCTGGACGTCAGGAATCACCATCTATTTCTTCCGACGGCGAAATTCGGCCCGCGGCCCAAGCCGACTGCCGCGAACCCTCACGCTTTTCCGAAGATGATCAAGAACTCTTTCGTCGTTCTTGAAGTAGCGCCGGTGAGATAAGAAGGCGTAAAACCAGTCACACAGAGTTCCACGCAGCGAATAGAGAGATAAGCTGAGAAGGTACTTTCGTTTCATGTTTGACCTTTCAACTTGATGGAATGAGACTCTGTGTGACGGTACTTTCGAGGCTCGGACAAGTGGCGGTGCCATCGTCGTGATGTTTGCTTTTTGAAAAGACGGCCGCTGTCGATAACTTTCCTTCAATAAATTCGCAAATCCAACAATATCAGGACTGTTATGGCCAAGCCGGATGCGCAGATTAACCGTATAAAAACTGCCCGACAGATAGAAATCCTGTCGTTGGTTGAAAAGAACCCTGGCGAATATGCGGTGGCAGATCTATGCGAGAGATTCTCCGTCGAAACCGCGACGCTTCAGCGCGACTTGCGTGAACTTCGCGAGATGGGATTTGATATTCACAGCTCTAAGAACAAGTTGGCCCTTCTGGGGACGCTTTCGGACTCCGATTACAGAATGCTTCTCTCGAATTACCTGACATCCGTAGGCGGCATCATCAGTTTCCCGAAAAACATTTCACTCACCGTCAAACAGTTGGGTGAGAGGACACTGCAAATCTTCACGTCTCTCGTCGCGGCGATTGAAAAGCGAGAAAGCATCAATGTCAGCTATATCAGGCACCAGGACTCGCGGCTCTTAAAGTACACGCTCGAACCTTATGACATAATACCGGGCAATAAGGATTGGCGGCTTATCGCGATGTCGGGCGGAATCTTCAAACAATTCATCGTCGGCGGAATCAGGGAAATAGAGAGAACTGGAAAGCCCTTCGCACGCTCGAACGGGTATTCCGCTGATAATTATTACGCGAGAAGCTTTGGATTCTTCAGCGGCTCAGAGGTGTTCGACGTCGTGCTGGAATTCGACAGCAAAGTGGCGAATGTCATCGGCAACCGGACCTGGAGCGAGGACCAGGAGATATCAAGCAAGTCCAACGGCAATGTTCTCCTTAAGATGAAGGTGAATTCGATCGAAGAAGTCGGAAGCTGGGTGCTGTCGTGGGGCGGCGATGTGAAGGTGCTTGAGCCGGTCGCGTTGCGGGATTATGTGCTGGTGAAGGCGCTTGGAATCGTCGAGAGAAACGGGTCACAGTGAGAGGAAGCAGTAGGGAGGAAGGGAGAAGGAGGGAGGAATAAGGAGAAAGCAGGAAGGGGGAGCTTACCGACTTATCATTCCAGCAATCCCAAAATCCATCAAGGTCTAATATTCCAACTACCTCTATTCCCCTAATCCACCATTCGCAAAATTATTATCATTCGATGATACGATTTCACCTGTCATTCGGGGTTATATATCTATCGCAAAATGGAGATAC
Source organism: Bacteroidota bacterium (assembly GCA_021794075.1). GTDB lineage: Bacteria > Bacteroidota > Ignavibacteria > Kryptoniales > JAKASW01 > JAKASW01. The sequence goes on from JAJYRM010000016.1 coordinate 32,501, forward strand.
AACAAATGACAGGATATCACGGATTCATACAGAGCATTATCAGGCGAGGCCGGGATGCTTACCAGGTAACGCTTGGAATCTATCCGGAAAGCGAAAATGAGCTCAAAAACGAAAATGAAGCTCAGCAATCACTGGGTAATCTTTTCCTCTACAGAGCCGATATAGCTATTGAAGACAACCGGACTATCCTGTTTCCGGATCGCGAACTGAGCAAATGCATAGACGCTTACTACGGTTCCGACGACGCGGATCTCGCAGCGGAAGGACTGGAGAAGCAGAAAACGGTCGGGAGGATCGCCGCGGCTATCTGCCGGGAAGTGAGCCATCAGCTCCTGGACCGTAGAATGGCGAGAGCGATCTGATGTTGAATGCATCTGAACACGACCACGAGAATCAGGAGAAACGATAAAATGGAAAATTATCAGGGTGTAGTGCAAAACGTCGTGATGATAGGCGACGGGGAATACAGGGTGACGTTCAAGGCGTACAACGGGAAGGATATCGATACAGCCCTGTGGGAAAATGAGGACGTCCCTTACGAGCTTTACTCTCTCATTGCGAGACGGAGAGAGCGGGATTTCGCGTTCATCGCCGAGGGAAGACTCACCGATTGTATAAGCGTCCGTCGAGAAAACAGCTCCGTCGACACCGTGCCGCGCGAAGAAGTGGACAAGTGGGAGATCGGTGAGATTGCCAATGGCATTGTTTCTTCACTTGCGGAGAGCGGCATGTTCGAGCCGTTGGACGCAGAGCAGGAAATTTAGAGCTCTCTCTTCCCTGGGAAATCGCATCCATTCTAAATGATTCCGGACGGGCAGGGAGATCCTGGGCGTCATCCTCTTCAAACGCGACCAGAAGGGCACTAAGGAAGCTCGAAGAATCGTTCTCCGCTCTAGGGCGATTCGATACCGTCGCGCGCGTAACCACTCGGCTCTCGGCACCCCATCAAACAACAGCGAGTGTGGCCATCGCTTGCGCGGGCTTGTGACTGTCCTGTGAGGATGCCCACGCGTGAAGGTTCGTTTCTTGAAAGTCTACTGTTGGGGCTTGTATATTCACATTTAAGAATCACTCCGTAATGTTATCCCTCGGAATTGAGACATGATTCTGATCAAGTGAACTGGTATGCACTCACTAATTCGTAGAAGGGCAAGTAATGGAATTTTTATCGCGACTCGTGATCGAAACAATACAGATTCTCGGATACCCGGGAGTTTTTATTTTAATGACTCTTGAGAGTGTGAACATTCCGATCCCTTCGGAAGTGGTGATGCCATTCTCAGGATTTCTCGCCCTTCAGGGAACATTTAATTTCTGGGCGGTAGCCTTTGCAGGGACGCTTGGAAATGTTGCTGGCTCACTTCTCTCATACTATCTTGCTGAATGGATAGTGAGCATCAGAAACAAGTACGGGTTCCTTCGTGTCCTCCTATCGGAGAAGCATCTTGAGAAGACCAACGAGTGGTTCAGAAGGTACGGAGCTTTTTCGATTTTTCTTGGAAGAGTAGTCCCAGTTATACGGACCTTCATCTCTCTTCCTGCCGGAATCGGTAAGATGAATGTTGTCAAGTTTACCTCGCTGACACTTCTCGGGTCGATGATCTGGTCGGTGTTCCTCACATACGTGGGATTTTTTCTCGGAAGCAATTGGGACTCGATCGGCTCTTATTTCAGGCAAGCCGATTATGTCATAGGCGCGCTGGCCGTCATCGCTGTTCTTTATTTTATCTTGAAAAGGAAAAAGAGCAGGGCGCTGGATTAACCCCGAAAACGACGGGCAATAGTCCTCTCTCATCGTTTGAGGATATCGGGGTGATAAGGTGGCACACTTATGGCAGCGTGGTGCACGCGACGATCGGCTTGCGTGCGCTGTCCCGCGTTATCGTACTCTTCCTAATTTTTCCATTATCTTTTTGCAGGCGGGTTTGCCGGTTCTTCACGGCATGACGTGTGCAGAATCATTTCCTGAAACGAGATAAATCTGGAGTTACGATGAAAAGAATCGCTGTTTTGACCAGCGGCGGGGATGCGCCCGGTATGAATGCCGCTATTCGGTCGGTAGTGCGCGTGGGCATTGAGGCAAAGATGGACGTTTACGGCGTTAACCGCGGGTACGCCGGGCTGGTAGGAGGAAGCTTCATTCAGCTCCGGGCTCGCGATGTGAGCGGAATCCTGGAAAAGGGAGGGTCGTTTCTCCAGAGCGCGCGCTGTCCGGAGTTCAAGACAGAGGAAGGGCAAATGAAAGCCCTTCATGTGCTCCGTGAAAATGGGATAGAAGGTCTGGTGGTCATAGGAGGAAACGGATCGCAGACAGGCTCCTACGCCTTGTCGAAGCGCGGCTTCCCAGTCGTGGGAATTGCATCCACCATAGACAACGATCTCTATGGATCAGATATTACTATCGGAGTCGACACGGCACTCAATGTTATACTTGAAGCGGTCGACAGGCTGAAGATAACAGCGTCCTCTCACGAACGCGCGTTTGTCATCGAGGTCATGGGTCGAGATTGCGGTTATCTCGCGCTGATGGCCGGCATCGCCGGGGGCGCCGAGGCTGTGATAATACCTGAGGTCGAAACCGATCCTGAGCTCGTCGCCGAAGAGATACGGAGCGCGTATGAGCGCGGGAAGAACCATGCGCTTGTGGTCGTCGCCGAAGGTGCGAAGTACAACGCGACCAGGCTCGCTTCATATTTCAGCGATAACCACGAACGCCTTGGATTTGAGTTGAGGGTTACTATCCTGGGGCACGTCCAGCGTGGCGGAACTCCGAGCGCGTTCGACAGGATTCTGGCTTCACGCCTCGGAGAAGCTGCCGTCAATGCCTTTGTTGAGGGTGAACCCGGCGTGCTCGTCGGACTTGTAAACGACCAGATCGCCAGAACACCGCTCGATGTGGTTAACAGCCGGAAGAAATCTCTGGATCCTCGGGTCGTCAACTTGGCCAGAGTTCTCGCGAAGTAGTCGGGATAAAACACTCTTCCCAGATATCAGACCGCCGGGATATACTTAGAGTAGGGGATGTCTGTGCTGGACTGTCACTTGTCCGCCAGCTGAGCGTAAAGCTTCGCCGTGTTGAACTGTTGTCCGTTGAAGAAGTAGTCCACCGGATCGAGATGTACGCCGTTCTTCCTGACTTCATAATGCAGGTGCGGCCCGGTAGATAGTCCCGTATCACCGCTGAGCGCGATGACTTGTCCTCTTGCTACCTTCTCGCCAACATGGACGAGTGGTTTCGACAGATGCCCGAACAATGTCGAGTATCCGAATCCGTTGTTTATCACTACAACGTTGCCGTATCCCCCGCGCCTACCCACATACTCTACAACGCCCGCTCCCGTCGCGTGAACGTGCGTGCCAACTTCCGCTTCAATATCTATTCCTTCATGCATAAGGTAGACGTGTAGAATAGGATGGAACCGCATTCCGAACCCATCGCTTATTACTCCGTTTCGTATCGGATCTATCGCGGGTATGTGCCTGAACAATTGCCGGTTTGTCTGGTATTTCGTGAGAATGTCAGCGTAGCTGTATTCCTGCAGACTGGCTTCTCTTTGAAGGACAGCCAGTGATTTCATGACTCCAACTATCAGAGAGTTTGCGCCCGGAGAAATGCCGAAGTCCTTATTCAACTTCACGCCGCCGATTGAAACGTTCCTCACTCCGGGAGAGAGGTGCGGCAGGTTGACGCTCGTGCGCAACTGATCGTCGCTTGCTCTGAGCCGATTCATCACCGACGAGAACTCCTCGAGCTTAGCGTTCAGAGAGTTCAGCTGTGCTCTGAGGACTTTGTTCTCGCTGGAAATGTTATCGGCCCGAAGCTCCTGCAACCCAAGAGGATCGATGCCGAAGAAGCCAGCCAACATTGTTGCGAGGGATGCGAATAATAGAATGGCCAGCGTGATAGCGGCCAGCCGCGACCACCTGATCGGCTCATAGCTTACACGGGACTCGGAAAAAAAGTAGATTTTTCGCATTTGCTCTCCTTCTCTTATCAAACAATGTTTGTGCCGACTGCGGTCGTGTGAGACTTTGCTCACATCGGACCTTGGAAGCCGTTGTTGCGAAGAGATCTTCGATATTCTGTGATATCTTTTCCGTGAGTCTAAATAAGCGAGGAGTAAGAATTACTATCATAAAGTAATTGTTACATCCGCCACTCTTTGACCACTGGGCCGTCAATTACAGTAGAAATCTGCGGAGTCGTTGCCCGCCTTCGTTAACATTAAACAAATCTATTTCGCCCGTTCGATGTGCGCAAGAGCTTGGAATTTGGATGAGCCCTGAATCACATCAGACCCTGACGATAGGTAGAGTGACGGGATTTGTTAAGCAACTTGCAGCTACTACGATATGGCCTTGTTACGACAATGACACCAATTTATTACGAAACCTCCTCACGAAGTCCCTCGCTGCGCCTTGGGCAGGTTGATTTTCCACAGCCGATGTCCTATACTCCCTACGTCAGGTCGTTCGGGTATGGTCGTGCAAGTGGAGGCAGCGCTCTTTATTTCCATACCGATCTCGTCAAGAAACAGAATTTTCATAATGTTGCAAGGGGGATGGGCTATGAAAATTGTTTCTAATGTTCTCCTGTTTTTCGGGCTCGCGCTTCTCGACGGACGCGCACTGTCAGCCCGGAATGTCTACGTGAATCAGGTAGGATACCTTCCGGATCAACAGAAGCTCGCCTATTTGTCCCAATCCGCCGACAGCTTTTTTGTGGTGAGTGCTGCGGACGGGAGAATATATTTCAGGGGGCGACCGGCGCTCCTTTCCTCAGGCGACGCGGCATCGGGTCTAACGACATACCTGCTCGATTTTTCCGCGATGTCAGACTCCGGGACTTTCCGGATCGCTTCCAGCGAAAAGGACACTTCATACTCGTTCAGAATTTCCGATGACGCGTTCAGAGACGTGTTCGCGACATCGCTGAAGGGATTTTACTTTCAGAGATGCGGGACTGAACTTACCTCGCAGTTCGCTGGAAAGTTTGCGCGCGCCTCCTGTCATTTGAATGACGGGACGTTTCATTCATCCACCGGCATAACGGGATCCAAAGCGGCGACGGGGGGATGGCATGACGCGGGTGACTACGGAAAATATGTTGTCAATGCTGGCATAACCGTGGGCACTCTACTCATGGCCTACGAACAGACTCCCGCTCGGTTTGAGAGGGATGACCTTGGCATACCAGAGAGTGGGAACTCAGTTCCTGACTTACTCGACGAAGTGAGATACGAGTTAAATTGGCTCCTTGAAATGCAGGATACGACGGATGGAGGAGTCTATTTCAAGGTGACGCCCGCTCAGTTTGCCGGATTTATAATGCCGTCAAGCGACAATTCCACCAGGTATATCTATCAGAAGTCTACTACCGCGACCGGTGATTTTGCAGCCGTTACAGCAATGGCCGCGAGAATCTATTCTCGCTTCGACAGCTCGTTTTCAAGAACGTGTCTCGAAAGAGCGGAGTTAGCCTGGCAATATCTGTCGGCCCATCCGGAAATCGTCCCGGCCGGCGGCTTCCATAACCCTTCCGGTACCGTGACCGGAGAATATGGCGACGGTGATGACTCCGACGAGCGTCTGTGGGGCGCCGCCGAACTGTACATTACAACCGGCGCAGACTCACTTGGCGTTTATTTCGAGAACCACTATGCCGACAAAGGCGTGATATCTTACGCGATGGGATGGCAAAACGTACGAACCCTGGCGCAGATTGAATATCTTTCCGCACACAGGCAGGGGGATAGCACAGTCAAGTCCGCTCTCTCCGGCGCCCTGTTAAACTACTGCGGCATGCTTGCCGGGGTTGCTTCAAAAGACGGTTTCAATGTGACGTTGAATCCGTCCGATTACTACTGGGGGTCTAACAGCGTGGTAATGAACAACGCCGTGCTCCTCCTCTTCGGTTACCGGCTCTCAGGCGCTAAGACTTATTATAACGCCGCGCTCAGCCAGCTCAATTACATCCTCGGCTGCAACATGCACAACATGACTTTCATAACGGGAGTTGGAGCTAATTCCCCGATGCATATCCATCACAGGCCATCGGCCGCGGATGGGATAGCCGATCCGGTGCCGGGCCTCTTGGCCGGCGGACCGAACCACAATGTCTCCAACGATCCCGTGCTGCAGACGAATTTCAGCAGTAGCACACCTCCTGCCGCTTGCTATATCGATGATCAAGGGAGTTACGGTTCCAATGAGATATGTATCAACTGGAATGCTCCTCTCGTCTTAGTGTCGGGATATCTTGATGAATCACCCGCCACTCCGGTTAGAACTTCCCCGGCGTTCCCAAAGAAATTTGGGCTCGAACAAAATTTTCCGAACTCGTTTAACTCTTTTACCAATATTGAATTTCAAATGGCGGAAATCGGATTTGTAACATTGAAAGTCTACGACGTGCTTGGAAGGCGAGTCGCGACTCTCGCCGATGAAGTTAAGCAGGCGGGCCGGTACAGGGTTATCTTTGACGGTTCCCGTTTAGCTAGCGGAGTATACTTCTATAAGATAATGGTACATCCCATGAATCGACCCGAGGAAGCTTATGTGGAGACCAGGAAACTCATGATGGTGAAATGATGAATCCTGTGTTCGAAAAAGGAGAAACTGGTAATGAAGAATTTTGTGGTCTATATCCTGTCGGCGGGACTATTCTTAACGATCTTCACTGCGTTTGGCGGCAAAGATAGAATGTCGGCGGAGGATACGCCTTATAAGAACCCGAATCTCCCCGTCGAGAATCGGGTCGAGGATCTTCTCTCGAGGATGACTCTCAAAGAGAAAATCGCGATGTTGGGAGGTACCGGATTTACAACAACACCGATCCCTCGCCTCGGGATCCCCCCTCTAAAAATGAGCGATGGCCCGCTCGGAGTCAGATGGGGAAAATCAACCGCTTTTCCCGCTGGTACTTGCATGGCCGCGAGTTGGGATACATCCATGATGTACCAGGTTGGCAAGGCGATCGCCGAAGAGGTGAAGGGAAAAGGGAGAGACGAGATTCTAGGTCCTTGTGTGAACATAGCTCGACTGCCGATGGGAGGAAGAACTTTTGAAGCGTACGGCGAGGACCCGTACCTCGCGTCAAGGATCGCGGTAAGCTACATAGAAGGGGTTCAGAGCGAAGGCGTAGCCGCCACCGTAAAACACTACGCGGCCAACAACCAGGAATACCAGAGGATGTTCGTCGATGCCAGGATAGATAAACGAGCCTTAAACGAGATATACCTTCCCGCGTTCAAGGCCGCTGTCGAAGAAGCGCATGTTCTTACGGTGATGGCTGCGTACAATAAAGTGGACGGATATTTTTGCGCAGAGAACGATTATCTCCTAAACACGAAACTCAAGCGTGACTGGGGATTCAATGGGCTCGTTATGTCCGACTGGGGGGCCGTACACAGCTCTTTGCCGATCGCGGAGGGTGGTATGGATCTAGAAATGCCAACGGGGAAATACCTGAACGACAGCACGCTACTCCCCGCGATTAAATCAGGTGGACTGAAGGAGAGCGTTATAGACGACAAAGTGCGCAGAATCCTGAGAGTCATATTCGAACTGGGGCTCTTCGACCGGACCCGTTCGGATGATCCCGCGTTAATCAACACTCATGAACACCGACGTATAGCCTACAGAGCCGCCGTCGAAGGGATTACTTTGCTAAAGAACTCTGCGGGCATTCTCCCGTTGGCCCTAACGCATGTGAAATCAATCGCGGTCATCGGACCGAACGCTGCGGTCGCCGGGACGACCGGCGGCGGGAGCGCGATGGTTGACCCTATCTATTCTGTGAGCCCGCTCGAAGCTCTCCGAAAGAAGCTCGGTGGAAAGGTTAAGATAAATTTCGTCGAAGGGGTACAGCTTGCAGGCGACTTCTCGGCTATTGACGGCCGGTACCTTTATCTTCCGGACAAAGCTGCTAACGGGTTGCGAGCGGAATATTTTGCCGACACTAATTTCGCAGGAGAACCGAAGGTCATTGAGGTGGACAAACGCGTCGATTTCAATTGGCATGGCGAGTCGCCTGTCGCGGGCGTGCCCGGGCAGAACTTCTCAGTAAGGTGGACAGGGAGATTAATGGCGCCGGGAACCGGTGAGTACCTGTTAGACCTTTCGAGCGATGATGGATCGAGGCTTTATGTTGACGGCAAGATGGTTATCGACAACTGGGGCGAACATGGCCTTGAGGTTCGATCTTGCAAGATGCACCTCATTAAGGGAAAGTTTTACGATATCAGGGTGGACTACTTCCAGGCGGGAGGAGGATCAGGGCTAAGGTTAGGCGTGCGTGAAAGCGGAACCGGACTCATGCGGAAAGCCATTGACGCGGCAAGAAAATCGGATGTGGCGATTCTCTTTGTAGGAACTTCCAGCTACTACGAGACTGAGGGAAGGGATCGCGATAATCTGGATTTACCCGAAGGGCAGGATGAGCTCATAAAACAGGTGGCAAAGGCAAACAAGAAAACCATCGTCGTGATGATCACCGGAGCGCCGGTAACTATGAACAGCTGGATCAACCTCGTGCCTGGACTCGTTCAGGCGTGGTTCGGCGGAGACGAGGCCGGGAATGCGATAGCCGATGTTTTGTTGGGCAGGCATGATCCATCGGGAAGACTCCCTATGACTTTTCCGGTAAAATGGTCGGACTGCTCAGCATATGGCTCTTACAAACAGCAAGACAGTTTGTCGGACTACAGCGATGGCATATTTGTCGGCTACAGGTGGTTCGACAAACATGACATTAAGCCTCTCTTTCCTTTCGGCTATGGGTTGTCGTACACTAAGTTTAGCTACAGCGGGTTACGGATCACGCAGGTAGGTGACACATATGACGTGACCTTCAAGGTCACGAACGCCGGAAAGCATCCCGGAGTAGAGATACCTCAACTCTATGTCCAAGATCCCGATACCAAAGCCGATGCGCCTGTAAAAGAGCTGAGACGATTTGGCAGAATAACGCTTAAGCCTGGAGAAACAGAATATGTGAAATTCACGCTCGCGGGAATCGATTTTGCTCATTATGATGCAGCCAAAGATAAATGGGGCACTCATCCTGGCCGGTACAATCTGCTGATCGGAAGTTCCAGCAGAGATATCAGGTTGCGGGGAGCCTTAAGGTTCTAGTAGCCATCTTACATGTGAATTGGAACAACGGCCATTAATTTTAGGGCGGGCGAGATTTGCTATTTTCGACCATGGTAGATAAACTTCCTCACAAGAACTGAAGAGCGTCCCTTTACGGTATTGATGGTGCTGTAGATTTTAAAGGGAAATCAGTGTGGTCGAAAACGGGATTAAGGAGAAAGGGGAGGAAGAGTCTGCATTTAGTATTGCCCGTAAGTCTTTGCGGGCAATACTCGCTGGTGCATACGAGCGCACGGATGTAAATGCGCTGGTGAAGGTGTGCCATGCCCTGGCCGTTCCATATGTAAGACGACGGCTCAGTGGCGACGTCGTCCTCAAGAGGACGCTTGAGCTGAATGTAGGCGATTTCGCGTATGACTGTCTCGCGGACTTGTTTGCTTTCGCCGACTCCGGCGATTTTCCCCACTTTCGTGCCTACTTTGCGGCGTATCCTCCGGCAAGGCTGACAGACGCAGAAACGCTGGTACACCTGCGGAGACTTGTCTTTTCACATGTCAACCAGGGATTATTCAGGCTCTATAACGAGGTCGATCCATCTCTCGGTAAGATCATACGAAACATCAAGTTGGCGCTTCAGCAATTCGACAGTCTGGTTTTGATCGAAAGATTTGGTGTGCCGTGTCTGGCTCCCGCGGATGCCGACAGGATGCTGCAGAATAGAAGTCCCGAGATCGAGGAGCTTGAAGCGGGATTGAGGGGATACCTCCGTGGAAAGGACAACATTCCATTCATGCTCGGCAAGCTGGCTCTCTATCTCCTTGAGACTCACGATATCGCCCGCGTTGTTCCCTTAACTCATGTCGCCATTGTGTTCCGTTCGATTTATACCACCCAATACCCCGATGAGACCCCGGTATCGGTAGAAGAAAATGTGGATTCAAATGATCTCCAGGAAGTTGTGCGCGAAACAGTAGAGGAAGTCCGAAAACGGATGACACTGCAATATGTGAAAAAGAAGAAGATTCAGCCGCGGCTCCTCGATATCTACTTCATAGTCATCGAAGAAAGGTTGAGGCTCACGCATTCGGGAGATGGCGTCGAGAAAGGTCTAAAGGAGCTCCTTGGGAGACACCTGGATGGAATGACCGACTCCGAGTACAGGACAAAACATCGTAGCAAGCTCGAATATCTTTCCAGGCTTACTGGGAAGGAATTGGCACGGAAACTAAACAGTAAATGAACTTTCAGCGGGATGCCTGAATTGTAAGGAACATCTTAAGAGTGGGACATATAGATGAACATACTCTCGAACTCTTGGCCCTTGGTGACGCGGAGGTCAGGAAGAGCGAGAAACAAATAAAGAGACATCTAGAGGAATGCTCCGGATGCAGGGCCCTGTTTTCAGAGATAACAAGATTCTACGAGGATTTCCTGGAGGAAAACGAATCTGACCTACCTTCACTTGACTCTTTGACAAAGAGATCTCTGGTCAGGAAGAGGGATGACCTGGAGCCCTACTTCTCCAAGCCGGATTTGGAACCCGTATCGTACTCGGAGGTCAGAGTGCCAACTGCGTGGAGAAGAATCGACAGGTTCAGGCATGAACATCCGGTGGTTATCTCTTTTTTCGGATTAGCCTTGCTGGCGCTTATTGGGATGTCAATCACGGTCTTTTGGCCTAAGACTGTTCCACCATCATGGTTCTACTACAATACGGTGACAAACAGGCTTGATGTATACGGAAGCTCGAACAGACTCCTATGGTCTCTTCCCGCTTATGACATAGCAAATGACCGCGCTTACGAGGGTAGGTGGGGCGCGCATGAAACTATAATCACGGACCTTGACGGGGATGGGACACCGAACTTGATTACGACGATCCCACTGCGTGGACGCAAATTAAATCAAGTGCTGAGAGTGTACAGCGAGACCGGGAGTCTACTGAGGACGCTTTCCTTCGGACCGCGTGAGATCTCGTTCAATGGTATCAATTATTACGACAGCTTCTCGCCAGTATTCCTATGCTCTGAGACTTTTCCCGGCAAGTCCGAGAACCTTTTTGTTTATTCGAACAACGGACGCTCGCCGTCGTTTCTGGCACGACTCAATGGGAATCTCGATGTGGTGGGAGAGTACTGGCACTACGGGAATTTTATACCATATTTGAAGGGGCCCATCATTGACGGAGTCAGGCAAATCGTCTTAACTGGGATCGACGATGTCGGAGATTTGACGGGCGGAAAGTTCGAATTTGTCGCCGTGCTCGATCCAAGAAAACTCGTGGGTACGACTGAAAGCTCGGCCACCCCTGGGTTTGGTTTTAAGAGGTCCGAGGCCGAGCTGTACTATATCAAGCTCCCTCAATCGAGTATACAGGCGGTGGAGTCGGTAGGCGGATATGCCAGATTACTTTCATCCAGCACGGATAGTGTTCTGCAGGTCCAGACTGAACCTGGATCTAACACTTTGCACGGCTATTGGGGGTTCGATTATGTCTTCTCTGCCTCGGATATGGCGGTTGTCGACGTAAAATACACCTCCCCGACGCCCGAAACTTTCGACACGCTCAAGCGGAAAGGAAAAGTACAAGGGACTTTTGATCAGCAGTACCTTACAAACCTTAAGAACGGCGTCAGATACTGGAACGGCGTTGAGTGGGTCAGGAAACCGACGAGGGTAATACGCCCAGCCAGTGGACAACCGAGTGTCGCGTCAGCAGGAGTGAATTGAGTGGGTAGCAAATTTTCGCCGGAGATAAATGTAGTCATGGAAAACTAGTACCGTGGTCGTTCACGGCAAATAGAAAGCGAGATGCGATGTTCGAAATCTGTAATAACAAAGGATTTCTCGTGACTTTTCCGAACGGCATCACGCTGTCAACTCAGTTCGGCGGCGGCGACTATTGCATGAACTTCGACGACCCGGTCGAGCGGTATTCCGAGGGGAGGAAGTGCGTGGACGCCGAGATCGCGATTGTCGACGAAGGAGGAAATTGGAGAACGAAAGAGGTCATGGTTCTGGCGGGCGAACCCGAGCCGCCAGATAATGTCGTGGGACATGTCACTGTTGAAGTCTGGTGCAAGGTAGTGGAGGCGTGCAGAAAGATTCCTGGGGAGAGTTTGGAAAAGGGGAAGTTCTTTTAGAAAGTGACTTTGGATTGGGCGGTCTAATGAAAACTTGTTAAGACGGATAACGATGTATGGATAACGGGCGACGCGTAGCGTTGCTTCACCGATCACTCCTCTCAGATTGTGCTAAGGAATAATAGATCCACTTGGATGGGAATCAAAGAGAATCCTTTCGGAGGCTATCCTGTGCCTCTTGCGAATAAAGAAGGGGTCGTGTCCGGCAGTTCCTTGGCGCGCAGGCGAGCCAATCTTTTCGCTTGAATCAGCTGAGTGAGCCTTTTCCAGCCCTCTTCTCGTTGAGCTTCTTGCCACTGCTGTTTATATTCTGACTCAAGCCGTTTCCAACTAGTCCGAGAGGTCGTCAGATGAAGATCGTCGGGAAAGGATTTTCGCTTGCGCTGTCACTGGCTTTTCTTGTTGAGTTGTCAATGAGTCACGCGATACTAGCTGAACAGGCGAACCCAATTGCGGATCCGAAGGCCGTCGTACTCGACGGTCACGCCCGGTTTACCATCCTTACGCCGGAACTTATAAGGATGGAATGGTCCCGCGACGCGAAATTCGTCGATTCACCTTCCCTTGTCTTTATCAACAGACGTTTGCCCGTTCCGAAGTATGAAGTTGTCAGGGAAAAAGGCTGGTTGGCAATCAATACATCGCGCCTTTTCCTCAAATATAAGACGGGCTCGGGTGAGTTCAACCGGGAAAATCTTCGGATCGAATTCAAACTCGAGGGGAAAGTTGTCGTCTGGCATCCCGGCGACAAAGACACCACTAATCTTTTTGGCACAATCAGAACTCTCGACGGAGTGAAAGGAGCGACAGCGCTCGATCCGGGCCTTCTTTCTCGCGGAGGATGGACACTTGTGGACGATAGCCGACGTCCTCTCTTTGATAACTCGAATTGGAAATGGGCCATGAACAGGTCTTCGGATGAGGTGCAGGACTGGTACTTTTTCGGTTACGGTCATGATTATGTGAAAGAGCTCGGCGACTATGCGAAAGTGGCGGGCCGTATTCCTATGCCGCCGCGCTTCGCCTTCGGCGCGTGGTGGTCAAGGTATTGGGCATACACGGATGAAGAGCTGAAGGATCTCGTGAATCAGTTCCACGATCACAACGTCCCGCTCGATGTACTTGTCGTCGATATGGATTGGCATCAGACATTTGATCTGAGATGGTCGAGACATGTACTCGACCAGGCAGGCCAGATGAAAGGATGGACCGGCTATACTTGGAACAAAATACTGTTCCCCGATCCACCGGAATTTTTGAAATGGTGTCATGAAAAAGGGCTGAAGGTTGTGCTCAATCTCCACCCCGCTTCAGGAATTCAGCCGTGGGAGAAGTGCTACCCGGCGATGGCGCGGGCTATGGGCGTAAATCCGGCAACAAAAAATTACATTCCTTTCGATCCCACCGACAAGAAGTTTGCAGAGAACTATTTCAAACTTGTCCTCGACCCTCTCGAAAAAGAAGGCGTGAACTTCTGGTGGATAGACTGGCAGCAATGGGATACAACGAAGATACGCGATCTGAATCCAACGTGGTGGCTTAACTATACGTTCTATACCAACATGGAACGGGAAGGGAAGGCAAGGCCAATCATACTCGCTCGTTGGGGTGGCCTCGGATCACACCGGTACGAAATTGGTTTCTCAGGCGACGTGATCACGGATTGGTCTTCGCTGCGGTTCCAGCCTTACTTCACGGCGACTGCCGCAAATGTCGGCTTCGGCTATTGGAGCCACGATATCGGAGGACACATACCAGGTACGGTCTCGCCGGAGCTTTTTACTCGTTGGGTCCAGTGGGGAGCCTTGAGCCCGATCCTGAGAACGCACACTACACGCAATGCCGAGGCAGAGAGAAGAATTTGGGCGTACCCTTATCCTTACGCAATGGCTATGCGCGATGCGTTTCTACTGAGATACAGACTGCTTCCGTACATCTATGATGCTTCAAGAGCTGCTTACGACAGCGGCATTTCCATGATCCACCCGCTGTACTACGAATATCCTGAAATGAATGACGCCTACGAATTCGGCAACGAGTACTTTTTCGGAAACGACATTATCGTTGCTCCCGTCGTGAGTCCGATGTCGAAGGACTCTTTACTGGCGACTGAAAATATCTGGGTCCCGCCGGGAACATGGATAGAGTGGAATAGCGGAGACCGCCTAAGTGGACCCGCTGTCATGACGCGCCATTATTCTCTGGACGATATTCCCATACTTGTCAAGGCCGGGGCGGTTATCCCGATGCAGTCGCTGGCACAGAAGGCCGACATCGAGAACGTCGACCCGCTCGTACTGCGGATCTACCCCGCGAAGGATGGCTCGGCGAGCGTCTATGAAGATGAAGGGAACTCGCAAGGTTACCTGCACGGTCGGTTCAGCCGCACTAAGGTCAGCTATCGAATGACCGACGGCCAGACTATGCGGATTCATATCGCTCCTGTCGATGGGAGTTATTCCGGAATGAAAAAGAGCCGGAAATATGTCGTCGAACTCATGAATGTCTTTCCACCGGCGAGAGTAACTTGCAATGGAAAGAACATCAGTCTTGGCAGGGAAGGGTGGAGTTACGATGGCGACAAGCTTGAAGCCGTAATAAGAACCGGCAGGTTCGATGTGCACACCGGAGTGAACATGACGGTCAAGTTTCCGGAGTCAATCGAATCTCGCCTGCTCATCGGTGTGCGGGGAAAGATAGAGCGCTTCAAGGAAACGATGAACATTTTGAACCATCTCTGGCCACAGGATTGGTCGCCGGATATTCTCATCGAGGCGGCGCAGACAGGCGATTTCCTCACGCTATATCCGGACTCGGCTCAGGCTCGTCTCAAGGTGTTCCAGTCCCAGGTTCCAAAGCTGCGCGATGCCATCATGCGGCTCTCAGGCGATAAGGATATTATCAAACATGCCCTGAATCATCTTGCAGGCGTGTTGCCCGCTCACGACGACACTCCGCGCTGAGAAAAAGGGCGAAGGGTCCCCCGCAACTTGTCGCAAGTCAAAACTGCATATCATGAGACTCTCTCTTTTGTATGGGGGAACGGCACGGTTTTCTGTTGTGTTTTGGTATTGAGTTAGGTAGTTTCAAAAGAGAGGTTCCTACTGGCGTTGACAATCCCGTCGGCAAGAGAGCACATTGTCCGCTCGCTCGCGATACAAGAAGACGGCCGTTAAGTCTTAAGAGTATTTCATCACTACCAGCACAAGCACGAAAGGGAGATCATTGGAATCCGATAGACGAATCCTACGGGGCGAACGGGCGTGCTCAACTTACTGTAATTCACACCGAACTTCATCTACTCGTTATTTCAGCCTTGCCATAACCCTGGCTTTCGTGGCGTTCGCTTCTCTGGCCGCCCAGACGATACGGCAGAGAGATTACGCTGCTATGCGTTGGCGGCTAATCGGCCCCTTCCGTGCTGGTCGAGCTCTCGCCGTAGCGGGTGTTCCAGGTAATCCATATACTTTTTATTTCGGGTCGGTCGACGGAGGCATTTGGAAGACGACGAACGCCGCGCTTACCTGGAAAGAGATTTCAGATGGAAAGGTGAATCCTTCGATTGGAGCCCTTGCTATCGCGCCTTCAGATCCCAGGGTTATCTATGTTGGAACGGGCGAGGCCGACATGCGTTCCGACATGACAACGGGAGACGGCGTTTATCGAACTACCGATGGCGGACTTAATTGGAAACATGTTGGTCTCGATGATACCCAACACATCGGAAAAATACTTATCGACCCGCATAATCCCGATCTTGTTCTTGTTGCCGCACTCGGGCACGCTTATAACGCGAATAAGCAGAGGGGCGTCTTTCGTACCACCGACGGAGGCAAGACATGGGACAGAGTTCTGTATAAGGGCCCGGACATCGGCGCCATAGACCTCGCATGGGATCCGGATGACCCGTCGATAGTTTATGCGACCATGTGGCAGGCGCGCCGCCCACCGTGGAGCCAGTATCCTCCGGATCAGGGGCCGGGTGGCGGACTATATAAATCCACCGACGAGGGAAAGTCATGGACAGAGCTGCAAGGTAACGGGCTTCCTCCTAAGCCCTACGGCAGAATCGGGGTCTCGGTTGCCACGGGGTCCGGGGGAATGAATGTGTACGCGCTTGTGAGCGATTTGAAATCCGGTTCTGGCCTTTATCATTCAATAAACGGCGGCGAGAGCTGGACTTTAACGAGCAACGATCCTCGGATCGTAACGAGGATGTGGTACTTCGGGAGAGTGTTCGTTGACCCGCAGAACGCTCAGATAATATATGTGCCCAACCGATCCATCATGCGTTCGACCGATGGAGGTAAAACTTTCAAGGCTATCAAGGGCTCTCCGGGCGGCGACGATTATCATTATCTTTGGATCGATCCAACCGACGATCATCGAATGATAGTGGCGGCGGATCAGGGAGTAGTCGCGAGCTTTGACAACGGAAAAACCTGGAGCAGCTGGTACAATCAGCCCACAGCACAGTTTTATCACGTCGCGGTGGACAATCGTTTCCCATTTAGAATTTACGGCTGCCAGCAGGACGCGGGATCGGTTTGCATAAAAAGTAGAAGCGATTACGGCTCCATAACTTTCAGAGACTGGCACCCGGTAGGCGCCGGCGAATCGGGTTACATTGCCCCTGATCCTCTGAACCCGAACATTGTCTACGGTGGTGACACTTATGGCGCGGTATACCGATACAACATGGTTACCGGCCAGTCGCAGACCGTTTCCCCATCTCCCCTAGCGGAGTTTGGCACCCCCGCGCCGGCGAGGAGATATCGTTTCACATGGACTTCGCCGATAGTCTTCGATAAAATGAATCCTCATATACTTTACCTTGGCGCGCAGGTGCTCCTGAGGACTGAAGATGGAGGCCTTCACTGGAAGGCGATTAGTCCGGACCTGACACAAGCGGGACTGCGGGTAAAGAGCGCCGACACATCGCATGTCGGCTGGGGAGTAATATACACGGTCGCGCCTTCGCCGGTTCGATCCGGACTGATCTGGGTTGGATCGGATGATGGATTGATTCACCTGACAACCGATGGCGGACGGCAGTGGAGAAACGTGACGCCGAAGGGGCTTACGCCGTGGAGCAAGATTAGTTTAATAGAGGCATCGCCCTTCGAGGCGGGTGAGGCGTACGCGGCGGTGGATCGCCGCCGGCTGGGCGATATGGCGCCTTACATTTACAGGACGACAGATTTTGGCAGAACCTGGACGTTGACTGTCAAAGGAATCGGTGCGACGTCATATGTCCATGTTGTCAAGGCGGATCACACTAGGAAGGGACTCCTCTATGCAGGCACTGAAAGCGGAGTTTACGTTTCTTTCAATGACGGCAATAGCTGGCAGCCGCTTCAACTTAACTTGCCCGCCGCTTCCATCAGAGATCTTGCCGTTCACGATAACGATCTAGTAGCCGCTACGCATGGCAGATCTTTTTGGGTCCTCGATGATATTACGCCTCTTCAACAGTTGAGTCGGAAAGTGCTTGCCTCTGACGCGTATCTTTACAAACCCGAAACCGCCGTCAGGATTCGTCGGAGCATAAACAAGGACACTCCGCTTCCTCCGGAGATTCCACAGGGAAAGAATCCGCCAGGCGGAGCCATCATAGATTACTACTTCAAATCGGCGCCGACGGGTCCCGTGACATTGGACATTTTTGATAACGCTGGTAATCTCGTGAGGCATTATACCAGTGAAGCGGTGGCTCCAACTCCGGATCAGCCTCCGTATTTCATGGATGCGTGGCTCCCGAAATTCAAGCCGCTTACGACACACGCAGGGCTTAATCGTTTCGTGTGGGATCTTCATTACAGTTCCCCGCCAACATCGAGTTATCGTTACAGTATGGCCGTGGCAAATCTTCATAGCGCAAGGGTTCCGCAAGGGCCGCTTGTGCTGCCAGGTACTTACAAGGTTGCGCTCAAGGTCGACGGACATACTTATTCACAGCTTCTGAAGGTGGTAATGGATCCAAGAGTGCATGTCTCGGATGTTGCACTGCGCGATCAACTCAGCCTCGCCATAAATGTTTGGAACAGCATGTCGGACGCCTATGCGCTTAAGACGTCGATGGATACATTGGAGGCTCAGATTCAGGCGGTCGACTCGCTGACGAAGCCGGCGACTGAAGCTAGAAGTCT
>JAJYRM010000126.1 GCA_021794075.1 Bacteroidota bacterium
CGTCGAGCTGACCAACCGGACCTGGGATCCGGCGCTTCAGAAGTTCGTTCCGCACGGCAATGTCGATTTTGCTTCGACTCTTGCCGTGGGCGGAGTTCCGGCTTCCAAGTTCACTATCCCTGGCGCGAGTCAGCCTGACAGTACTCTCGCTCTCCAAGGGAAGCAACTGAAATACTACGAGAGATGGATGCGCGTATACAAAAGGGAAAAGCTCAGCCGGGGACATTATCTGAACCTTTATGACATCGCATACTACAAACCTGAAACTCATGTGATAGAGCGGGGAGGAAACTTCTACTATTTCTTCTTCACAAAGGGCCATTTCTCCGGCAAGGTTACATTGAGAGGTTTGACGGCCAAGGAATATAGAGCCTCGAATGTCTATTCAGGTAAGATTCTTGCCATCATCAACTCGAGCAATCCCACTTTGGACATAAGCTTTAACCATTACATGGTCGTCAAGCTTGCCAGGGTTGTCAGGTCGAAAATGAAAATGGATGGCAAGGGTTTGTCCTGCACTACTTATATGGAAATCGGCGGCAGCATGCGTTTGATAGGTCTAATCTTTCCGGGAATGGTGGAAGGCCGATCTCGCACCGGTCGTCCCGAACTTGTCTGAGGTTTCTAAAATTATCAGCTGCTTTCGGGTCCAGGATCGCGAGACTTGAAGCGGTCAGGGGTACATGCGGGTGAAGTGGCGAAGAGATAAAACAAACAATTCTAGGATTTAGGAAACGCATATGAGCGTCGAAAATATCAAGTTGATGAGGATCTGGAGCGTAGGTGTATGTCTCCTGTTGGCTATGACAGCGGTGACCCATGCTCAGACCAGTGTAGTCTACAAGCCATCGAACAAGAATTTCCCGAATCCAGAAAGAGGCTTCTTCACGCCTTTTCCGCGGCCGAGTGGCGGTTCCATGACCCCCATAGCTTCTGCTGAGCGGGACAGCATGTCGCTTTCAGGGATGGAAGCAATTCGGTCGAAGGGTCAGTCTGTCGTTGAACTTGACTTCAATTTGCACAAGTTCAGGCACAGCAAAATCAGCAAATCCGAGCTCGCAACAATACAGCATGACTTCGATCTCGTAAGAGAAGGCGGAATGAAATGTCTAATTCGATTTGCGTACAGTGAAGCCATCGGTCAGCCGGACGCTCCTCTTAAGATAGTTCTTGAGCAGATTGCGCAATTGAAACCGTTATTGCGGGCCAATTACGACGTGATCGCTGTAATGCAGGCGGGGTTTATCGGTGCCTGGGGCGAATGGCATTCCTCAACGAACGGGCTCGACAACGTAGTGGACAGGAGAAAAATACTGTTTGCCGAGCTTGACGCACTTCCGAAGGTGAGAATGATCCAGGTTAGAACGCCTCATTTTAAACGGGAAATATTTGATAGAAGAACGCCTCTCACGAGGTCAGAAGCTTTTAACGAATCAAAATATTCTAGGGTCGGTGAGCATAACGATTGCTTTCTTGCGAACTGGAACGATTACGGTACTTACGTGGACACTACCAGAGGGCATAACTATATCGCCCGCGACTGCCTGTACGTTCCGATGGGAGGGGAGTCCTGCCATGTAAGCAAGTATTGTGAATGCGGCAACGCGATTTACCAGATGGACAGGCTTCATTGGTCGCTCCTTAACTGGACCTGGAACCCTGCGGTGTACAAGATATGGAAGAAAGGTGGCTGTCTGAATGAGGTGAAAAGACGGCTGGGTTACAGGTTCGAGTTGCTAAGCGGAGTGTACAGCGACTCTCTGAAGCGAGGCAATGCATTTCAATATTCTATCAAATTAACGAACCTGGGCTTCGCGTCTCTTTTTAATCCAAGAGACGTTGAAATAATTCTTAAGAACGATGCGAACGGACGGAGATATGTTGCGGATCTGCCGATCGATCCAAGATTTTGGGAACCTGGAGACACTTTGACGGTGGCAGGCGCAATCGGCGTCGCGCACGATATTCCGAACGGCACCTATTCAGTCTATTTGAATCTTCCCGACCCGGCTCCGAGGCTGCATTTCCGACCCGATTATTCGATCAGGCTTGCTAATCGAAATGTGTGGGATCCCAGGACGGGTTATAACAACCTCGATACCAGGCTTGTGATCAATTCCGAAATGGGCGGTGCGCCGTATCATGGCAACGTAAGATTCCGACTGCTCCGGGTTCCTCCTTCGACACGGGAAAGGAACGCAGACTGAGTTGGATCCGCTAGTCGAGATCAGAGGGTGCAGGTCGAGACAGGAATTGCAGGCAGTTGTTGAGCTATGCGATGAGGCCTTCGATGATACTGCAAGAGAGTATTTCGAAAGGCACATGTTCAAAGACGGGACGATTTCTCGGGAAGACACGAGGGTCCTCGTGAGGGGAGGGAAGATAGTCAGCTCCGTCCAGGTGTTCCCCCGGACAATTTACATTGGTAAAAAAAAAGTGCGCATGGGTGGAATTGGCAACGTCGCCACACTTCCCTCGGAAAGGAAAAGGGGATACGCCGAACTGGTCATCCGTGATGCCATGGAATACATGAGGCGGAAAGGCTTCCAGGTTTCACTCCTGACTACTACGATTAACGGTTACTACAAGAGGTTTGGGTTTCAAACGCTGAACAGGCAGCTCGTAAAGATTGATGTGCCCCCCCGCCAGGATCAATCGCATACAGAAGTCTTTGACTCCAGCCGCGACGCGGCGCAGGTGATGCGATTGTACGACAATTACAACGCCGCAAGTACTGGTCCAATCGTAAGAGATGCCGACTACTGGCGTTCGCAGATTGGCTTCTGCGGGGAAGACGCAAAGCTTTTCCTCGTTTGGCGGGACGGGGAGGAAATCCTCGGATACGTCAGGGGACGCAAAGAAACCGAGAGCACTAAAATCCTTGAATATGCCTTTGCGGACGGAAGGGAGGAAATCGCCCATGCACTTTTTGCGGACCTAACGTTCAGGACAGAACGACCAAAAGTTGAAGTGTTTGTTTCCAGGACTGAGAAGAAACGCCTGACCTTTCTGCATTCGGGGCAATTCGAGATTGATACCTTTTTCATGGCTGCTTTAGTCGGCGGCGGAATTGACGACCGGACAATGGAAGTAATACTCCCCCAAAGCGATTTCACGTTCTGGCTAACTGATTATTTCTGAACCGGAATGTGAGCGACTTAGATTTTATCGAGGAAGAATATGTTTAAAAAAGTATCGTTAATTCTTTTGCTGTTTGCACCGTCTCTACTCGCCCAGAATCAAGCTTATTTGAAGAGACAAGGAGACGAGGTGTTACTTGGAAACAGTTACATAGAAAGGGAAATAAGCGTCTCCCCACACAACGTCGGGACCACTGAGATTATAAACAAAATGACCGGCACTGTCTACAAAGTCAATGACGATGTTTTTGCAGTGCAGATCGTCTTTTCGGGGCTGGGACCGGCGCCGCTTGAAACACAAAACGGCGAGAATGAAGCCATCCTGACGGCGAAAGATTTTGACTACGAAGGATTCAGGACGAGAAACCTTGAAGGCGGCGGAAAAGAGTTGACGCTGAATTTTAATTTCAAATGGGAGGATACCGACTTCAATCTTGAAGTCCATTACGAGGTGTTCGCCGCCCGCTTTTCTATGAGGAAGTGGATCGAGGTCTCGGACTCGTCTTACGGAATGCAGTTCCTCAATCGCATCTATGTCGAGTCCTTAACCTTCAAGCGCGCGGACTTTTCACACGGACAATTCGGGCAGCCGGTCTTCAACAACAATATCTTCATGGGAGTAGAATATCCGACCGCGGTGAACCAAATAAAGGGAAACTCTGTCCGAATAGGATATGTGGTAGGACAGGAAATCAAGAAGAAGCCTTTCATAAGTCACACTGCGATACTCGGTTCTTCAAGCTCGAAGACGAAACTGGCTCTGGCATTTATGAAGTATGTAGACGGAATCGCGGTTAATGGGATACATCCATTCCTCTTGTATAATACATGGTACGATATGAGAACTCCAGCTATGGCCGACGGGCCGGCGGGAGTAGAGAACGAGACCAATGTCCTTAGGACGATAGACTCGTTCAAGAAAAACTTATTCGACAAATACGGAATCGCGCTGAACGGGTTTGTCCTTGACGGCGACGCCGGATGGAACAATGCCAACAGCATCTGGGCGATAGATTCCTCGAGATTCCCGGACGGTTTCACGCGCATCGTCAGGTCACTCGACAGTATGCATACCTCCTTAGGGCTGTGGGCCTCTCCATTTGGAGGGTATCCGCCGATACGCGATTCAGTTGTTGCGTGGGCAAAGAAGCATGGCTACGAAACGACAGGGGACTTCCTTTGTCTATCCGGCCCAAAGTATAAAGCCAAGTTCATGCAGAGGATGGACGAATATACACGGCAGTATAGAATAGGCTACTTCAAATGGGACGGACTTTTGTTGTCGAGCAACGAACCGAACCAGGGTTATCTTCCGGGGATTTATTCCGGTGGGGAAAACACTGCCGCACTCCTTCAGATCGCAAAGTCGGTAAGAAAGATTAACCCCGATATTTTTCTGAATATGACGACCGGAACGTGGCTCTCCCCCTGGTGGCTTAAGTATGCCAATTGCATCTGGATGCAGGGAAGCGATTACGGATACTTAGAGAGCGTTCCTTCTATCGACGACCGTGACAAGGCCATCACGTACAAAGACGCCGTGCTCTGGAACGACTTCAGGAAACAAAACCTCTTGTTCCCAATGTGGGCACTGATGACGCACGGCATTATAAGGGGGAGGTACAACCTCCTGGGTGGGGCAAAGGAATCGCTAGCGTCTTTCAGCAACGAGGTTATGATGTACTTCGGAAGAGGTGTAATGATGTGGGAGCTCTACGTGACCCCGGATCTATTATCTACTGGTGAGTGGAATGCGATCGCATCGGCGGTGAAATGGGCAAAGTCGAACCAGCACGTGCTCGAACACACTCGGATGATTCTCGGAGATCCTGCGAGGAGACAAGTGTATGGTTACATCCATATGACAAAGAGCAAAGGCATCCTTCTTCTCCGAAACCCGGGGCCCGTTGATAAGAAAGTTAAATTCTCGCTTTCACAGAAACTCGGTGAGTTCAGCCGAAAGACGGAATACTATGTCAAAATAGTATATCCTTACAATTTCATTTTCCCGAAGCCCGTCAAAATGGGAGAGGCTCTGTCGTTCGATCTGAACGGCTATGAAGTTCTGACTGCCGAGCTGATACCCCAAAAGGATATGGACAAGAGCCTTCCGGTCGGTGTGAGGTACTCCGTTGAAGGAGGACACCTGATGCTTTTCGGTTCGCACGGTGAAAGGAAGAATGTCCGATCTGTGGGTAAGAAACCGTTGGGTGTTGTGCAATTCGGGAGGCCAATGAAGAGGCCTAGCTATAAAGTGGAACCAGGCACGACTTCAATTTCTAACGAATTCAACAAGCGTATAGATGTAAACGTACCTAGCGATTACACGAAAGCAAAGCTCGCGCTATTGCTTCAGTTCCCGAAAAGACTCGGGAAAAACGAGAGTCCGGATTTTGCGGTAAGCATTAATGGTGCGAGGACGGCCACTAAAGTGGTACAGGGAGATGGCGCCTGGTTTTGGGTTATCTCGAAGTTGTATGAAGGCGGAAATTCCGTCGACTGCTCGATCCGGTTTAAGGGCAAACCGGAAGGGAAGGTGAGTCTTTGGCTGATCGGCAGGGAAGGTTTGGTTGGAAAGAAGATGGAAGGGGTCACAATTCATGAAGAAAGGTCTCTTCCCGCGAAACCCTATCCGGCGTCAATGCGGGCAGTGATGACTCCTATCTCACAATATGATTTTCATTAGGAACCAAAGTGCTATTTGAAACAACTACACGATGCTTGTTGCGTCGAGGGTCTTTGTCGGTGGTCCTGACATCGCCAACGAAAGAAGCAGTTTACTTATCTGGCAGGAAAGATAAGGTGCGGCGGCGAACATTAGGAGATAGCGCAAATTGGCCAGAACAATTCATAGACGGGGCTCTACGAACTAAAAGGAAATAGAAAGCGGTGAATCGTGAAAAAACAAATATCAGAATTAAAGACATCTACGCCTGGCAGAATTTGCCTTTTTGGAGAACATCAGGACTACTTGAACCTGCCAATCATTGCGTCGGCAATAAATCTGAGAATCTCAGTGAAGGGGCACAAGCGTAATGACTCAAAAGTAATAATACACTTACACGACATAGGCAGCGAAGAGTCTTTTTCAATTGCGGAACCAATAGTCTACGAGAAACAACGAGACTACCTGAAGAGCTGCGTCAATGTGCTTAAGAGACATGGCCTGACATTCTCGAAAGGCATCGACTGTGTGGTCCATGGAGAAATCCCGATAAATGCCGGCACATCCAGCTCCTCCGCCCTGGTTGTGACATGGATTAACTTTCTTGCAAGAATGAGCGATCAGTCCAGAGAGTTGTCTCCCGAGGACATCGCCCAGTACTCATATGAAGCCGAAGTACTGGAATTCTCCGAGCCGGGCGGCATGATGGACCAGTACACGACGTCAGTAGGCGGGACTATCTTCCTCGATTCTTATCCCGAGATCAAGGTTGAAAAACTGCGCCCGCGGCTCGGTACGCTGGTACTGGGAAACTCTAATGAGCCCAAGGACACAGTGTCTATTCTAGCGAGAGTGAAGAATCAAATGCAGAGGGTCGTTAAAGACCTCCAAAAGTCTTACCCTGAGTTTTCCTTGCGGACAATAACTCAATCGCAAATAGATGATTATACCAGGTCTTTAAGTGGGGATCAGGTTGAACTCCTGCGTGGTACTGTAAATAACAGGGACATAACGAGACTGGCATTAAGTGCACTTAGTGACGGGGCCGACGACGGGTTGATAGGCAGGTTGCTCAACGATCATCAGGAGGTACTGAGAGATGTATTAAAGATTTCGACTCCGAAAATAGATCGCATGATCCAGGCATCTTTGGATGCCGGTGCATTGGGAGGAAAAATCAATGGGTCCGGAGGCGGAGGGTGTATGTTCGCTTACGCTCCCAATCAAGCCGAGAAGGTGAAAAAGGCGATAGAAAAAGAAGGCGGACAAGCCTATATAGTATCGATAGATGAAGGCACGCGCGAAGACTTTTCGGAGGAAGACTGATGGCAAGCGGGAAATTGGTAGTTCTTGCCGGCGGCATCTCATCTAGAATGAAAAAGGCGGCAAATTCGCAGTCACAGATAGAGCAGTCGCTCATCAATGATGCGGACTTCAAAGCGAAGTCCATGATCGGAGTGGGAAAAGACCATAGGCCCTTTTTGGATTACCTCCTTTTCAACGCAAGGGAGGTGGGCTATACTGACGTGCTTATTGTAATTGGAGAAAAGGATGATAGCATACGCGACTACTACGGAAAGAAGATGTTCGGAAATGAGTTCCACGGACTGAGGATTTCCTACGCGGTGCAGAAGATCCCTCCTGGGAGAGAGAAGCCGATCGGAACTGCTGATGCTCTTGATCAGGGGTTGAGCGCTGTGAATGACTGGCGCGGCCAGGAATTTACGGTCTGTAACAGCGATAACCTTTATTCAAAGAAAGCGCTCAGTTTAATGCTGGAGCACAATTACAAGAATGCGATGATCGATTATGACCGCAGTGCCTTGGAGTTTGAGTGGAGCCGGATCTCAAAATTTGCGGTGACCTTAAAAGACGATGAGGGTTATCTGACGGGAATCCTAGAGAAGCCGTCAGAGGCTCAGATCAAGAGTGCCCAGGGAAGGGATGGGTTTGTAGGTGTCAGTATGAACATCTTCGCGTTGCAATATGACATGATCCTGCCGTATCTCGAGAATGTCCCGTTCAATGCCGTGAGGAATGAGAAGGAGTTGCCCGAAGCGATAACGATGATGATCAGGGAACATCCCAAGTCACTTTTCGCTTATCCTCTTTCAGAGCATGTGCCGGACCTCACAGCCAAGAGCGACATTCTTCCAGTGAAACGATATTTGGAGACTTATTTTGCGCACGCCTCATTTTGACTCACTGGGAAATGTCAATAGGAAAAAATCGAGTCAGGTATACACTGATTTCAAGGTACCGTTTGGGCTATGAACCGCGGGCCGTTATAAGTGGGCCCCTCCACGCGCTATTCTCCGAGGGAAGGTGTAATTACCTCAAGGATTAATATGCAAGTTAGGTGTTTTGGGGTCGCGTTGGACTTGAAAGCATTGCTCTGCGCAGAGCCCTTCAACGTGATTCCGCCGAAATAGTCAGTCCAATTATGAATGAAAGATCCAAAATTGTCTAATTCTAAAATCAAAGTTGTAGTGACGGGCGGTGCCGGTTTCATCGGTTCACACATTGTCGAGTATTGGTCCAGGAACGGTGCCGAAGTTCACGTGATTGATAATTTAAGAACCGGAAAAAGCAGCAATCTAGAGGGTTTCGAAAACGTGCACTTACATAATGTAAGCATAACGGATAGGAACGCTCTTTTTGAGATTTTGGAAGGAGTGAAATACATCCACCACCTCGCGGCGCTGGTCTCGGTCCCGGAATCGTTGGAGAAGCCCTTTGAATGTGTGCAAATTAATGTAATCGGTCTCCTGAATATTCTCGATGCCGCGGCAAAACATAAAGTCGCGAAAGTCGTTCACAGTAGCAGTGCAGCAGTCTACGGTGATAATCCTGAATCCCCGAAAAGAGTGAATATGCTCCCGATGCCCAAGACTCCTTACGGCATAACCAAGCTCGATGGTGAATACTATTTGCAGGTTTACCGCGAGACCTTCGAAGTCAATACTGTCTCACTGAGGTATTTCAACGTCTTTGGTCCGAGGCAAGATCCTGCGAGTCAATATGCTGCGGCTGTTCCCATTTTTATAAAGAGGGCTATCGAAGGAAAACCTATAACCATATATGGTGATGGAGAGCAGACAAGAGATTTCGTATACGTGAAAGATGTTGTCACCGCTAACATACTGGCCGTGACAAAGCCAGAAGTGAACGGAGTTTTTAATGTGGCCCTCGGTCACCCAACTTCCATTAACGAATTGGCAAACGAAATTATACGAGCGGCCGGGAGCAAGAGTATTGTTATCCATGCAAGTGAAAGACCGGGCGATATCAAAGACAGTCTGGCCTCAATCTATGAAACTGTGGACGCACTTGGCTTCAACCCCCAATTTTCTTTGAGAGATGGTCTGAAAGAAACCGTAGAATCATTTGTGCCGGCTCGTGACTGAAAGTATTACTTCCAAAAAAATATATCTGGCCCAATGTCTTCTGATTTACTTACCGCATATGACACTAAGTGAAATGTATAAAGCCAAGCCAGAAGAACGTTTCAATCCTAGTTAAGTCTTGTGGCCGATCATTTCGGCAATTTCTGCGACGTTGAGGAACAAATTTTCTGGTTATTGATACATTGAGGCAAATTGTAAAACTCCCTTTTAAGGAAAAGGCATAAACGTGAAATCGCAAAACTTCGAATCATCACCCAAAGGATATTTTGTTTCGATCGGCATAATCGGACTTTTGTTCTTCATATTCGGCTTCGTAACCTGGCTGAACGGATCGCTGATACCGTTTCTGAAAATTTCCTGTGAGCTGGACACAGCAGAGGCTTACCTCGTGTCGCTGGCGTTCTACATTTCGTATACAGTCATGGCACTGCCGATGTCGGCAGTTCTGGTGAAGACGGGATACAAGAACGGTATGGTGCTCGGGCTGTTGGGAATGGCAATCGGCGCACTTCTTTTTATACCCGCAGCTCATATAAGGGTATATGCAGTATTTCTCCTCGGACTCTTCGTGATGGGCGCCGGACTGACGATACTGCAGACAGCTTCAAATCCATATGTGGTTGTCATCGGACCGCGAAAGACTGCCGCGGTGAGAATCGGACTCATGGGAGTCGCGAACAAGGCGGCCGGCATCTTCAGCCCTCTTGTTTTCACGGCCCTTATGTTGGGCGGAATATCTGAATACAGCGATGCGAATCTGAGTAAGATGACAGCGGCTCAGAAGGCAGTCGCATTGAACCACCTTGCCGACCGGCTGATTGTCCCGTACCTCGTCATGGCGATCGTGCTGGTCCTGCTTGCCGCGATGATCAAGTTTTCTCCACTTCCCGAGATAGACGACGAAGCGGAAGAGGGGGGAGAAAATGCGGAGCCTCCGAGGAAGAATGTCCTTCAGTACCCACAGCTGGTTCTGGGTGCAATCGCCCTCTTCTTCTACGTTGGAATGGAGGTAATGGGTGGTGATACCATCGGACTTTACGGGAGGAGCCTCGGCATATCCTTCTTCGGGAAACTGACTTCCTACACGATGTCGTTCATGGTGCTCGGATATCTCGTTGGTATAGTGGTGATCCCGCGATTCATAAAACAGGAGACGGCGATGTTGATTTCAGCCTCGTTGGGCTTCGTCTTTGGATTATGTGTGATGTTTACATCCCCGGTGGATGTCGGTATCTCCAGGGTCCTTATCGGATGGACCGGCGCCCCGCTGATCCCGAACTCCGTACTCTTCGTCGCGCTTCTGGGATTTGCGAACGCAATGATCTGGCCGACAATCTGGCCGCTTGCGCTCGACGGACTCGGCAAGTTCACGAAGATCGGCTCGGCGATCCTGATAATGGCAATAGCCGGAGGAGCGACGATCCCGCCGATCTACGGACTTCTCAGCGATTCATATTCGCCCCAGTTGTCGTACTGGGTGCTGCTGCCATCTTACTTTTTCATATTCCTTTATGCGATAAAGGGACATAAGATAAAGCATTGGAAGTCCGCGCGGCCGTAAGTAGAACGCGGATGAGATGATTCATTTACCAAAGTAAATACGATTAGAAAGCAAGATGAAGAAGACAATATCGAAAGTAGAAGAGAAGGCTCTTGTTAGATCAGGCCAGGAGCTGATGTATGGGCCGACGGAGAAGGCGGCGGTGATAACGGTAGAGAACTTCCCAATGCTGGGCAAGCTGACGGCGCTGCGGTTTGTGGAGTGGGTTCAGAATAATCCGGGGGGAGTGGTGTCGCTTCCGACGGGTAAGACCCCGGAGCACTTCATAAAGTGGGTGACTCATTACCTGA
>JAJYRM010000127.1 GCA_021794075.1 Bacteroidota bacterium
TCTGCGACGAGACTTCACCTTACGCACTGACGGGAGCAATCTTCGCTCACGACCGGTACGCTGTCGCGACCGCGAACAAGATACTCGTGAATTCATCCGGCAACTTCTACATCAACGACAAGCCGACCGGTGCTGTTGTAGGACAACAGCCGTTCGGCGGCGCGCGCGCGAGCGGCACGAACGACAAGGCCGGTAGCTTCCTCAACATGGTGAGGTGGATGTCGCCGAGAAGCACGAAGGAAAACCTTGTACCGCCGAAGAATTATCGCTATCCATTCATGTCCGAAAAGTAGGATTGAAATGTCTTGTAGGTCTCCTTCTCGAAGAGAGAGACCGGCGGGAGGGAAACGTCGACCCCCGTTTTGATTGATCTCGTGGAAGAATTGAAATATACTTTCCTTGATGAAAGGCAAGATTTCGGAGGAGTCAATCATGAATTGGCGAGACAGAATTACCGTGGATCCGCGAGTGTGTCACGGCAATGCGTGTATTAAGGGAACGAGAATAATAATCTCGGCTATACTTGACAGCCTCGCCGAGGGGGCTGATGAGAGAGAGATATTGAAGAGCTATCCTGCGCTTACCGGAGACGACATCAGGGCTGCGATTGCGTATGCCGCTGAGCTGACACGCGAGAGAATCGTTCTGGCAAAACCATAGCGAAGAATGCTCTTTAATGTTGACGAGAATCTTCCCGTCGAAGTAGCAACCGTACTCCGTAACGCGGGGCAGGAGGCAAAGACTGTCAGCGAACAGAACCTAAGTGGATGGGGCGACAAATCGCTCATCGCGTTGCGCAAGAGCGAAAATCCCGTCCTGGTGACTCTCGATTCAGATTTCTCCAATATCAGAGCTTATCCGCCACAGGAGCACAACGGAATTATCGTTCTTAAGCTCCGAAATCAGGGGAAGAAAAACATCGTTCACATTTTCCGTGTGGCCTTATCTGTCATCGATTTGGAGGCGGTCAGCGGATATCTGTGGATAATCGAAGAAGACGCTATTAGGGTAAGAGGGCCGGAGAAGAAAGAATAATCTGGAGGGGGAAGAGGAAACACGGATATTTCCGGTGCATCTGCCCGGGCGCTTTATGAGCATTAGGATAAATCCAGTCTGGTTCATCCTGTATGTCTATTTAACAGAAGATCGACACTTGCAGCATGAGTCTTTCCGGGAAGAAAGAGCAGTCCCGTAGCTAAGCGGGACTGCTTCAATTTGTGACCGGAACAAAGAATTATTTCATCAGGATTCCCGCGGAAGAAGGCGGGATTTCTGTTGAAGTCACGGTGTCACTTCAACATCAACATTCTCCTCACTTGTACAGTATTTCCGGCTGAGAGTCTGTAGATATAGACTCCGCTCGCTTTTCCGCTGGCATCCATGTCACGGCATGGTAGCCGGCAGCCATCTGCTCATCAGCCAGTCTCGCGACTTCCCTTCCTAACATGTCGTACACCACCAACTTGACATGATTGGGTTTCAGGAGAGTGAATCTAATTTGAGTGGTCGGATTGAACGGGTTCGGGTAGTTCTGTGCGCTGATTACGTCGGCATTCATATCCGTCGATACTGCATCTACGACCAGGCTGTCATGATCAGCCTGTGCCACGAGAGGCCCGCCCGAACAGTCGGCGCAGGTTACGTGACGAGTAGTGGAAACCTTCTGACTCCCGCTCGTTACGTCCACGAGCAGGTCCAGGAAACAGTCATAGTTGTTCATCCGCGTGGAATACGTATTACTTGTGCTCACTGGCCCAGACCATTGCCCACCGGTGTCATTGGATTTTAAGTACCACGAAAAACCATAACTGCTGGTCCCGCCTGTTGCAGTTGCCGTCAAGGTTCCCTGCTGACCGACTGACAGTCTCACCGGGCCGGATATGGAAGCGTTGAGCGGAGGGCCGGCCGGAATATCGTTTGCTGTGTATGCTGCTTTCGTTTGGCTCGGGTCGCATGGATAGTACTTGTTGATCGCCTGGCCGAGGCTGTTTGAGCCTATCTGATTGTTGACCAGCGCATATGAAAGCGTCCCTTCAAAGATTCAGATCTCCAGTTGGATTGTCACATTGGTGCTTAAGCACAGCATAAGCCTGCTGAGGGCCATGATTCCTCAGTGAACAGACTTACCGCAGCATCAGCTCCAATGGTGGCACCGTCATAGGTAAAGTCTTCAACTCAGGAATCGAACTTCCACATTTTCTTCAGTAGACACGATCCCGATCGTCCTTTGAGTCGCCTGAAGACGATCACCACGTCAAATCTTTCCATGTGCCTGTTGCCCCCTTACCACCTGACGGCAGAAGTATAAGACAAGACTTTCGTTTTGTCAATGGAC
Source organism: Bacteroidota bacterium (assembly GCA_021794075.1). GTDB lineage: Bacteria > Bacteroidota > Ignavibacteria > Kryptoniales > JAKASW01 > JAKASW01. The sequence continues at coordinate 2,336 of JAJYRM010000127.1, forward strand.
CCTTTTGATATATGTCGCCCAATTTCTATACTTCGAGCGACAACTGCGCGTCCAGCGTCCTGTCAGCAGGATCCTTCGGATACCATTTCGTCTCAGCTGTATGTTCCGGTATATTTTCGACATAGGCGGAAAGGTCGGCGATCGTCCTCACAATTTTTGGAAGCTTTTCAGAAGCTTTCGCGCCGAGTCCAGAGTTTGTTATCGTCTGCTTCAACTTCGTTCTGCACCGACCGACTGCTCGTCTAATGACGCACAAAAACCGTTTCAACATTTCAATTTTCTTGCACAATCCCTCACTTTTTTTTTCTTAACTTTATTGAAAGCAGACCGGAAAACACCACTGACAGGTTGTGAATGTACACACTCGGTTTTGACGTAGGAAGTTCGTCCATCAAAGCGGCACTCTTCGACGCAGAAAAAGGAGTGGCAGTCGCCCAAAGTACATTTCCGAAGAACGAAATGCCTATGACCGCCGTAAAAGCGGGCTGGGCAGAGCAGGACCCGGCGATGTGGTGGCATGCAGCGAAGAATGCGACGAAGGAAATCCTTTCGAAGTCGTCCGTGAATTCCGCGGACATTAAAGCGATAGGCATCTCTTACCAGATGCACGGGCTCGTGGTCGTCGATAAAAAGCAGAACGTGCTGAGACCGTCGATCATCTGGTGCGACAGCAGGGCGGTCGAGATCGGAGAGAAAGCATTCGATGCGATCGGTCATAAGAAATGTCTCGGGCGGATGCTGAACTCTCCTGGCAACTTCACCGCGTCGAAACTGAGATGGGTGAAGGAGAACGAACCGGAGCTCTTCGCGAAGATAGATAAGTTCATGTTGCCCGGCGACTATCTTGCAATGAAGCTGACAGGCGAGGCGAGAACCACAATGTCCGGACTTTCAGAAGGTATTCTCTGGGACTTCGTCTCGAACAAAGTATCGGATGCGGTTCTTTCGCAATATGAACTAGACAGAAAACTGGTCGCGGACATAGTACCTACTTTCGGCAGCCAGGGCGAATTATCTGCCGCCGCTGCCGCCGAGCTGGGATTGAAGCACGGTACGAAAGTCACTTACCGCGCTGGCGATCAGCCGAACAACGCATTCTCGCTGAACGTGCTCGAGCCGGGGCAAGTCGCTTCCACGGCGGGGACATCGGGGGTAGTTTACGGAATCAGTGAAACGATAAAGTACGATCCAGAGACGAGGGTCAACACGTTCGCACACGTGAATCATTCGAAGGAAAAGAACAGGTTCGGGATTCTCCTCTGCATAAACGGAACCGGGATCTCGTACAGCTGGATAAGGAGACTCACCGGGAGTTCCATCTCTTATTCTGAGCTCAACACGCTCGCGGCTGAATCGCCGATCGGCTCGAAGGGACTTCGCTTCATCAACTTCGGAAACGGCGCGGAGAGGATGCTCGTCAACAAGGATCCGGGCGCATCGCTCGAGGGCTTGAACTTCAACATTCACGGGAGAGCCGAGACGGTCCGTGCCGTCATCGAGGGTGTCGCGTTCTCGTTCAAGTACGGCATCGATATCGTGGAACAGCTCGAGATGAAAGCGGCTGAGATAAACGCCGGACATGCCAACATGTTCCTGAGTCCGGTGTTCACGAAGACTCTGGCAACACTTTCCGGTGCGACGATAAGCCTTTACGACACAGACGGATCGGTAGGTGCGGCGAGAGCGGCCGCCGTCGGGGCTGGAATCTACAAGAGTTTCAAAGAAGCGTTTACGAATCTGGAGAAGATCATGACAGTGGAGCCGGACAAGCCGAACGAAGATGCTTATCGGTCCGCTTATTCGGACTGGCTGGGTTTACTGAATTCAAAACTAAATTCAAAAGGTTCAAAATGACGTTGAAGGTAACGACAGGAGACAAGGAATTTTTTCCGGGGATAGGAAAAATAAATTTCGAAGGCAAAGATTCGAAAAATCCGCTTGCCTTCAAGTATTACGATCCGGAAAAGGTTGTCGCAGGCAAGAAGATGCAGGATCATTTCCGGTTCGCAGTAGCATACTGGCACTCGTTCGGCGAGAGCGGCGCCGACCCGTTCGGTCCGAGCGCGCGCGAGCTTCCATGGCTCATGCACCAGGATCCCGTCGGCAAGGCGAAGGAGAAGATGGACGCCGCGTTCGAGTTCATAACGAAGCTCGGCGCGCCGTTCTACTGCTTCCACGACTTCGATCTCGTCCAGGAAGGGGAGTCGGTCGCCGACTCTGAGAAGAGGCTCGCGGCGATCGTAGACTACGCGAAGGAAAAGCAGAAAGCCTCCGGCGTTAAGCTTCTCTGGGGCACTTCCAACCTCTTCTCGAACATCCGCTACATGAACGGGGCTGGAACAAACCCTGACTTTTCCGTCGTAGCTTATGCCGGGGCGCAGCTCAAGAACGCCATCGACGCCACGATCGCGCTCGGTGGCGCGAACTACGTTTTCTGGGGCGGACGAGAGGGGTACATGTCGCTCCTCAACACCGACATGAAGCGCGAGCTCGATCATTTTGCCACCTTCCTCCATATGGCAAGGGACTACGCGAGGAAGCAGGGGTTCAAGGGACCGTTCCTCATCGAGCCGAAGCCGATGGAGCCGATGAAGCACCAGTACGATTTCGATGCCGCCACCGTGATAGGTTTCCTGCGCCAGTTCGACCTGACGAAGGACTTCAAACTGAACATCGAGGTGAACCACGCGACGCTAGCTTCGCACACGTTCCAGCACGAGCTGCAATTCGCCGCCAACGCCGGCCTCCTCGGCAGCATCGACGCGAACCGCGGCGACTACCAGAACGGCTGGGATACCGACCAGTTCCCGACGAACGTCTATGAGCTTACCGAAGCTCTCCTCACCATCGTCGACATGGGCGGCTTCACAACGGGCGGCACGAACTTCGACGCGAAAGTCAGAAGGAATTCGATCGACCTCGAAGACATGTTCATCGCGCACATTACAGGCATGGACAACTTCGCCCGCGCGCTGATTACCGCGGACAGGGTTCTGAACGAGACCGACTACGCGAAGCTTCGCAAGCAGAGATACGCCTCGTTCGATTCCGGCAAGGGAGCGGACTTCGAGAAGGGCAAGCTGAAGCTCGAGGACCTGTATGCCTACGCTTCGAAGAACGGCGAGCCGAAGAAGACCAGCGGCAAGCAGGAGCTCTTCGAGTCGTTCATCAACCAGGTGCTATAGTCGCCTGCCTTTAAGTTTTACCGCAAAGACGCGGAGGCGCAAAGATTCCGTGCGGGAGTCCAACTCCTGCACGGAATAGCAAAACCCAAAAGAGAACGTCATTGCGAGTCCCGACTACGCGAGAGCGTGGTCGGGACGTGGCAATCCCCTTAATTAAAGCCCTAGGCCCTGAGGCCGCACAGGTGCAGGTTTCATTCAGGGGATCGCCACTGCGCCGTAGGCGCATGAGCCTCCGGCTCAGTCGCCAGCCCGTTCATTCTGAACGGCCTGTCTCCTCGCGATGACGTGTAAATGTGACATGGCCCTAAGGCCAAGCTCAAGCGAAAGCATATTCCCTCCCATATTGAAACCGATACCCGCCTGATATAAATTTATTCAATCGCACTACATCGGAGGAGCAGGTCGTGATGGGATACCAGCTAAAATCATCAGTCTGGCGATAGGCAATGGGCAAGAACTTGAACCGTGAATTATCGGACGCATTAAAAGAGTTTTCCGAATCTGTCACTGCAAAATTCGGAGCAAGAACTCCCGGCGAGCCTGAGGCACAACTGAAGGCGCCGTTTGAACGGCTCTTCAAAGCCTACGGGAACACCACTTCTCAAAATCTCCTCCTCAAAGACGAATCCGCAATTGATCGCCTCGGGCGGCCCGACTATGCCGTCGAAAGGGACGGACTCCTGATAGGGTACATCGAGCTGAAAGAACCCGCCAAGAGCGCAGACACAAGGAGATTGAAGGGGCACGACGCCGAGCAGTGGGAACGCTTCAGAAATATTCCGAATATACTCTATTGCACCGGCAATGAGTGGGCTCTCTATCGTGATGGCAAACTCTTCACCGAAGTGGTTCGCGTGGATGGCGACGTTTGTTCGGACGGGAAGAAGGCGATAGACGAGACGAGTTCCAAAAAGATCTTCTCCCTTCTCACAGAATTCCTGTCATGGATGCCCATCGTTCCGAAGAAGCCCAAGGAGCTCGCATCGTTCCTCGCGCCATTCTGCAGACTTATCCGCGACGATGTCATGGATTCGCTGCAGGATCCGAACTCCGCTATGCAGTCTTTGAAAGAAGAGATCAAGAAGCTCCTTTTCCCCGAGGCTGAAGACCTGCGCTTTGCCGATGCTTACGCTCAGACCGTAGTTTTCGCCTTGCTGCTCGCTCATCTTGAAGATGCCGACGTTCTCGACTTGAACGATGCCTACGAAACGCTTGACAAGCACCATTCGCTCCTCTCGCGTTCGCTGCAATTTCTTACGGACAAAGAGGCGAAGAAAGAGATCAGCACTTCGCTCACTCTGACCCAGCGCGTAATCCATGAAATACCGCTTCATGCGATGCGGGCAAGCCGGAAAACGCAGGACCCGTGGCTCTATTTCTATGAAGATTTTCTCGCCGAATATGATCCCGAGCTGCGGAAAAAATCCGGCGTCTACTACACTCCTCTCGAAGTGACACAATGCCAGGTCACTCTGATCGACGAAATCCTGCGGAAAGAATTCGGCAAAGAGATGGGGTTCGTAGAGGATGAAGTTGCCACTCTTGACCCTGCGGTCGGGACGGGAACTTACCTGCTGACGATCATCGACCATGCTTTGAAACGCATCGAGGATGTGGAAGGCGAAGGTGCTGTAAAAGGCGGGGCCAGGGCGCTCGTCAAGAATATTTTCGGCTTCGAGTGGATGGTCGGTCCATATGCCGTGGCACAGCTTCGCCTATCCCAGGAGTTTGCCAAGCACGAAGTCAGGCTTGCGGGGAGAGGACCGCAAATCTATCTCACTAACACGCTTGAGTCACCTCACACCGTCCCACCTGCTCCTGCACTCTTTCACAAGCCGATAGCCGAGGAGCACAAGAACGCATTGGAGATAAAAGAGTCCAAACGCGTCCTCGTCTGTCTCGGCAATCCTCCTTATGGCAGGCATGAATCGAGCGACGAGAACAACAAGGAGACAACAGGTGCCTGGGTGCGATATGGAGACGAAGGGGAGACACCGATCCTGGAAAATTTCCTGAAGCCCGCGCGCGATGCCGGGTACGGAGTCCATCTCAAGAACATCTATAATCACTATGTCTACTTCATCCGCTGGGCGCTCTGGAAAGTGTTCGAACACAAGACCGCCGTCGGTCCCGGCATTGTCTCTTTCATAACAGCTTCCAGTTATCTCGATGGCGACGCTTTCGCCGGCGTTCGTGAACATATGCGAAAGATATGCGACCACATTGACATAATAGACCTTGGAGGCGAAAACCGCGGGACAAGGCAGAGCGAAAACGTCTTCTCCATCGAGACGCCGGTTGCGATTTTCGTTGCTTGGCGGAAGAAGAAGAAAGATTCGGACAAACCCGCCGTGGTTCGTTATACCAGAATTGAAGGGACGCGCGACGAGAAACTGGAGAAACTTTCCGCCGTCAAAGGGTTTGCAAGTCTGAAATGGGAGGTCGTACCTGACGAGTGGCAGGCTCCTTTCAGGCCGGAATCTAAAGGTGCTTTTTCCAAATGGCCAAAGATAACCGATATATTTCCGTGGCAATCGAACGGAGTCCAGTGCAAACGGACCTGGCCTATTGCTCCTGAAAAGGAGACGCTTGAGGTTAGATGGTCGACGCTCTTGGATTCCGAAGATCGTGCCGGGCTAATGAGAGAGTCAGGAGATAGAACTGTCAGTTTGAAACAGGTGGACATTCTTGACTTTGAGAATGAACTCCCGCCGATAAGCACGTTGAAGAAGACACCGCCCCACTCTGTTGTCAGGTACTCTTACCGGTCATTTGACCGGCAATTTATCCTTGCTGACAACAGGTTAATCTCCAGGCCACGGCCTCATCTCTGGCACGCACACAGCGAAAATCAAATCTATTTGGGAAGTTTATTTTCTATTCCATTGGGTGGTGGTCCCGCATTAGTTGTGGGTGCGGACATACCCGATTTGGATTTCTTTCGTGGCTCCTACGGAGCGAAAGCCGCAATTCCACTCTATCTCGACAACAGAGCTGAAAAGGTGAACATAACACCCGGCATGTTGGAATTGTTGGGCGGCATTACCGCAGAGGATTTTGCCGGATATGTTTACTGTATACTGGCACACCCGGAATATACGCGACGTTTCGAAGAAGAGCTTGTAAACCGCGAAGTGCGGGTCCCGCTCACGAAAGACAGAAAGCTTTTTGCGCAGGCGGCCGGGTTCGGTAAGAAGCTCATCTGGCTTCATACTTACGGCGAGCGGTTCTGGAACAAGAAGGACTGTCGGAAGGGCAAAGTTCCGGGAGGAAGCGCGAAGTGTTTGAAGGCCGTCCCCGACTCGGAAGAAAAATACCCGAACGATTACAGTTACGACGACACGACGAAGACGATTCTTGTCGGCGATGGGGCGTTCGGGGCGGTCAGTCCGGAAGTGTGGGAGTTCGAGGTGTCGGGTTTCAAGGTGGTACAGTCGTGGCTCGGCTACAGGATGAAAGACCGCAAGGGAAAGAAGTCCTCCCCTCTCGACGACATCCATCCGCGATCCTGGACGCACGATTTCACGAGAGAATTCCTCGAGCTCCTCTGGGTGCTGGAGAAGACCATCGAGGGTTATCCCGAGCAGAAGAAGATATTCGAGCGGGTTTTGAAGAGCGAGCTGTTCAAAGCTGGCGAGCTTCCCCCCGTCCCCGAAGAATTGCGCGAGGGGCCGAAGATACCGAAGGGGAAGAGGAAGCAGATGGAGATCGGGGAGCAGGAGTAGAAGATCGCGGGAAAGGAATTGCCCAGATGACTTTTGATGAACTTGCCATGAAAGTTCTTACTGAAACAAAGATCCCGATGACGCCAAAAGAGAAGAGGTACGATAAGACCCTAAGCTCCCGCGGAAAGACCCCGTGGGACACGATCGCGTCACGATTGTATGTTTCTGTCCGTGACGACCCGGATACGAAATTTGGGAAGACAACGACAAGGCCGGCGCGTTTTTACGTTCGGGAATTTTTCACCGGAGGTATTGATATAAGCACACTTGCTGATAAAAGGATCGTCAAACAACCGAAGCCGGTGGATCTCGGTTTTTCCGAAAAGGACCTCCACCCCTTTCTCACCTATTTTGCATATAATAATCAGAAGTCATTCACAAAGACGATCCACCATGCTAAGTCACGCAAAGACAGTTATGGCGAATGGGTACATCCTGATATGGTTGGCTGCTTCTATACTTCCTCAGATTGGGCAGAAGAGGTTTTAGAGCTGAGCAGGGCCCTGAAAGACCAATTGGCGAATCCTACGATAATCTCATATGAGTTAAAAAAAGAAATAAATATGAGTAATCTTCGCGAAGTGTTTTTTCAGGCGGTATCCAACTCGTCGTGGGCCAATCAAAGCTACCTTGCGGCAGCAAGGATTTCCGACGATCAGGATTTCTTTTCTGAGCTTCAAAGACTCTCAGCGGCCTTCGATATCGGCGTCATTCATCTTGACACCGAAGATCCCGACTCCTCAGAAATCGTTCTCTCCGCAAATTACAAAGACGATCTTGATTGGGAGACCATAAATAAGCTGTCGTCGATGAATAGTGATTTTCGAAGCTTCGTGAAGAGAATCATTAAGGACTTTAGCAACAACGAGATAAAGAAAGAAGATTACGATAAGATCCTAACAAGAGAAGAACTTATTAGTTCGATAAAGAGCAAAAGAAAAACTCAAGCTTGAACGATGTCTTTATTCCGAAACAATAGGGTGCGAAAGGATGTCCTAGTGTCATTTCCGAGTGTTGTAATCGGGAATCCAACCCTATTGCGGCACTCATTCAAGAACAGGCCGCACCTGGCGGCGCCATTCCCGAACAACATGTCATCGCGAGGAGACCCGGTCACGCATGGGCGTGATCGGGACGACGTGGCGATCCCCATGATGAAACCTGCAACGCGGCAAACGCCTGGCGGTGTGTCTACCAAGAAGGGGATCGTCACTGCTCGCTTCGCGGGCCTCACGATGACAGGTTTAGAGAGAGGTGCTTCATCGACATCAGGAAAAAATGACGATTAGAACGTTTCAAGTGGCGCGTCAAAAACAAATCTTAATCTCCGCCGTGCTTTCACATTACTCGGTATTTGATTTGTTTTAGCGCCACGCAGAAATGTTCAGTCATTTTTTCCGTAAGTCTTGATCTTTTCTTTGGTTCTTTCTTTTCTATCAAGAGAAAAGAAAGAACATCACCAGATCGATAACAGCATCATCATACACATCCTTCTCTGGACCCGAAAATCGGTACAGTCCACCTCTAACGTCACTCCCATTCGTTTTGTGCTTTCCAATCCGCAATGCTGTGAATACGATGCCATTGTGGTTTCTTACGGTTGTCCATTTTCTCTTGCTCGCCCAAGAGAAAATGGACGAAAAGAGAAGGGCGCCCCGCGAAAACGGGAGAGGCCTTGCGATGTCCCGTCCCCTTTAGAATGAGGCGATTTCAATAAACGGCGGTTGGCAGACTACGGAGGAGGTTCCCGAAATCGCCTCTACAGAAGTTGAAGGATTTCGTCGGAACGGGGACGGGAC
>JAJYRM010000128.1 GCA_021794075.1 Bacteroidota bacterium
CCCTCTGTAATAAATATATCGACATCGAGTTCGTCATGTAACAACTCCGAGAGCGCGGCAAAACCGGCGACATCCCACCTGTTGGGGGGTTTACCGGCGCCGGCGTGTAGCGCTATTTTCTTCGCGCCGCCGCTCCCAATTCGCTCTACCATCGAGCGCACGTCGGCAGCCACGACCGGATCGACGGTGTATTCCAAACCGCCGTCATCGTCATCGCGGTTAATTCCAAGCGGTTCTGCGATCTTCATGTTCCTGTAATACTGGTGGGCAACCAGATTTTCCCAATCCAGATTCACCGCGACGTCATAGACCGACGCTGTTCTATTGGCCTTACTTTCCAGGGAGCCGGGGCCAAGCTTGTACTTTGCCTTCACGAAGAAAGACATTACGTCGTTAGTGAGAGAAATGGACACGTTGGAGGGAACTAGAAGTAAATCGTACCCTCGTCTCAGCTTCCTGACGAACTCGAGGAATAACGACGGATGCCTGTAAAACGCAAGCTTGTCGTAATTGACCAGGTCCGTAACATGTTTACTTCCGGCGAGCGCTGAGACATTCTGTGGAGAAACGACGACAGCCAGTTCATCGAGGTTGAACTTCTTTCTCAGCGCGCGCAGGAGAGGCACGGTGCATAAAACATCTCCGAATTGATTATGCTGGCGAATAACGATCACTTTCTTTATGGAGGAGGGATCGATGTGGAGTGCGGAAGAAGAATTACGTCTAGATGAGAGAACGGCAAGGAGCTTCCGTGCGAGCCGCTTGACCAGCCGCTCGGATCTCTTCCCATAACCTTCCTTTTTACTACCGTCGCCTTTCAATTGCAGCGGCTCCTACTTGAGGTCTTCGTACTTCGCATCCTCAATCTTCTTGCGGTCAATCTTGATTTCCTTATCGCTCCGTCGCTGCTTTTCCTGACGCTTTTCGTAGTCATGTATCCCCCGCTGCACCGCGCCTTGAATGGCCGAACGGATAAAGCGGTAAAGTGCATAGAAAAAGAAAATCCAAACTAGAGCTTCAAACATTATTTCAATATCGGGTTATAATATTCGGCCACCTTGCGCGGCTTCAGAATCTCCGACGCGAGGTTTTCGAAATCCTTCTCATTGTTAACAAAATCGAGCTGGTCAGCATTCACTATGAGCAGCGGGGAAGACTTGTAGCGAAAGAAGAAGTAGTTGTATGCTTCGTTCAAGCCCTGTATGTATTCGGCGGAAATAGTTCGCTCGAACTTTCTACCACGCTTCCGAATATTTGCCATCAAGTGTTCAACGTTGCATTGCAGATAAACAACCAGATCCGGCTTCGGAACAGTTCTCTCAAGCAGACTGACCAGAGTCTCATAGAGTCTCAGTTCGTCGTCCTGAAGATTGAGATAAGCGAAGATTTTGTCCTTCTCGAACATATAATCGCTGACCGTCGTCTGCTCGAAGAGATCCATCTGGGCGAGTTCCTGCTGCTGCTTGTACCTGCTTAGGAGAAAGAACATCTGTGTCTGGAAGGCAAAATGCTCGATGTCGTCGTAAAATTTCTCGAGGAAAGGATTTTCCTCGAACTTCTCAAGCACCGCTCTTCCCTTTAGAAGCTTTGCTAGCTTCAGTGTAAGACTCGTCTTCCCGGCGCCGATCACTCCTTCGATCGCGATGTGCTTCAGGTCGCTGGCATAACCTTCAAAATCGATCATCAGTTCGCCGCCTGATTCCTCTGCATGAACATGCGCACCCCGGAATTATCCGGACATTTAGCGAGAAGTTGAGCCACTGTCTCATGAAGGATCGGGTGTTCAAATTCAGGCGCGATGTCAGCCAGCGGCTTTAGCACAAAACGTCGCAGATGTGCACGTTCATGAGGAATTGCAAGTTTCTCGGAGGAAACGATGAGTCCGTCATAGAAAATTATATCTATATCTATCTCCCTCTCCCGCCAGCGATCTCGATGAATCCTGCCGATGCTTGTCTCGATTTCTTTCAGTGCCGCAAGGAGCTCTTCGGGAGCAAGCGAGGTAACGATGCCTGCAGCCATGTTCAGAAACGGCGGCTGATCCAATACTCCTACCGGATCAGTCTCGTACGCTTGTGAGCTCTTGAGCAAGGCTACTCCCCCCAACCTTGCAATCGAGTCGATGCCTTTGTTCAGATAACCGATCCTATCACCCAGGTTGGAACCGAGAGACAGATAAGACTCAGACTCTTTCACCTGCCCCTTTCCCAGCGCGCGCTTCCTCCGTGACAAACTCAACAAAGTCCACCACACCTCCCACCTGGGGAGAACGCTTGCGGACTCTTACTACCACGCGCTCCAGGCATTCAAATTTCTGAAGGATAGTGCTCGCTATCTGTGCTCCGAGCGACTCGATCAGGTAAAATCTTTTTTCGACAACGAGACCTTTTATCGTCTGGTAGACTTTCTCGTAATCGACCGTGTCCTTAAGGCGGTCCGAGCCGGAGGCCTTGGAAAAGTCGCCGAACATGTCTACATCGACTTCAAATTTCCCGCCCGATGCCTGCTCATTAGTCAGGACACCATGGTACGCGTAAAAGATCGCGTTATTGAGGCGAATACATTGTTGTTTCATCTAATAATGTAAAATATATGGCCACATCGAAAAATTTTCAAGGAAATCAGGACATTGGGGGAAGGAAGATTTTTGAAGGTAATCAGACCGGACAAACTGGAAGAAGTGCCGATTCCAACAGCAAATGATCAAATAACCGGCGCCAGAATGATCGGGAGGCTTACTGAGAAATTGAGTTACTTAGAAGGAAGGTGAATAAAAAGTCAGGACGTTGAAGGAGAAATAAAATAGGCGACGAGCAGACACCTATTGAACGCTTTTAGGCCCTCGTCCTTTTTTTGCAGGAGGTTTTCTTCCCGATCGACCCGGAGCTTCATTCTCAATCGCGTAGACTTTAATGAGGAGAAAGAACATGACTATAAGGAGAACCACGATGACTGGAAGAGCGAAGTTGACTCTGTTGGTGAGGGAAGGAATTGACGCGGCAAGTGAATCGGCGGCAGTATCCAGCATCAGAGTGAACATCAGTGAACGTCCGTCGTTATATATGCCATAACTGTCATCGTAACCAGATAAACGATTATCGCCACGCCGAAAAGGGTAAAGAATGTGCTCTTTTGCCCCCTCATAGACCTGCGGTCCAAAAACGGGACCAGCATCCAAATGATTGCGCCGAGGGTAATGCCGCCGAGTCCGACTATGTCAGGAAAGGTGCGAAGCGTTTGAAAGACAAACAGGAAATACCATTCCGGCTTTATACCTGCGGGTGCCGGAAGAACTGGATTGACCTTTGCCGCTAGGCCCGCTGGAAACACCGCAACAAATGTGATTAGCACCGCGAGCGCACCGCACCACACCGCCGCCTGACGCATCATGAAGTTGGGAAAGAATTTCGCTTCGTTTCTCGATGTCACCTGAGAGATTGGCGTGCTTAAGCCGAGCACCTGGCTAAGGAATACGTGGATAGATATGAAAGTCAGCCATAAAATTGGCAACACAATGGTATGAAGAGTGAACATGCGCGTTAGAGTTGCCGCGCCGACGTCTGCTCCGCCAACCATGATTCGCGATATGAAGTGGCCGACAAATGGGATGTAAAGCGGCATGCTCGTCCCGATCTTCGTGGCAAAGTAAGATAATGTTGTCCACGGAAGAAGATATCCGGTGAAAGCCGAAGTCAGAATTAAGCCAAGGATTATTACGCCGAGTACCCACATTACCTCGCGAGGCTTTCTGTAGGCCTTCATGAAGTAAGTGGAGAACATATGGACCAGAACGACGGCAATCAGAAAATTCGCACCCCAGAAGTGAATCGACCTGATGAGCCAACCATAGTGGACCTTTTCCATTATGTAACGGACCGACTCATTGGCATTCACCGGCGTCGGCGAATAATAAAATGCCAGCATGATGCCGGTAATGATCTGGATTGTCAGTATGAAGAGCGCCAGACCGCCAAAGTAATACCAGAATGAATGCTTATGCTGCGGCACTTTTCTTCGCGCTATCCAGCCGACAACGGGAGAGAAGTCGATCCGTTCTCTAAAAAAAGTGAAAACCCGGCTCGCCATCAGTATCAAGCCACTTTTTTCTTTACCGTTACGTAGATCTTATCTCCCTCAATGTCCACGTTATAGACAGGTAGTGGAATTGTCGCGGGTCCCTTAAGCACCTTCCCTTTGATATTGAAAATGCTCCCGTGACATTCGCATATAAAATCTTCCTCCTTCGCCTGGAAGGCGACGGTGCATCCCATATGTGTGCACTTGGCAGACAAAGAAGTATACTTACCGTCGGGAAGGTGAACGAGCACAGCGGGCTTGTCGAGAAATTTAAAAAACTTCGCCGTGTTGAGTCCCATCTTGTCGATCGTGGTGACAAAGACTTTGTCCACCTCGCCCAGCGCCACGGCGGGAGGCGTGAAAAACCGGAGAACGGGATAGACGATGTAAGCAGCAATCACCGCAACTCCCGCGGTGAGAACGCGATTCAAAAACTGTCTTCTGGATGTCGCCATACAGATTTATTAACAAACAAATGTATGTCTATCGTTCCGACTTTCAACATCAAACTGGCGGAAAAAATAAGCGGTCGACTCAATGATAACCAAGCTTCCTTCAGACAACCATATTCAGACAACGAGGCTTAATCCGCATCTCGAAGGAGTCGACTCTCTCCGGCGGGACCTCGCCGTCGCGGTGAATAGAGACGGGGCGTTCGCTCTCGACGCTGATCAGCTTCGCCCTTGTCATCGTCACTTCATGATGCTTCGTGTGCGTCCCGGCAAGGACGCTCGGAATCACCTGTATAACTCGAGGGACAGACACATCGGAAACAATGCAGGCATCGAGAAGACCGTCATCCAGAACCGCGTTCGGAGTAAGGAGAAACCCGCCTCCGGCGGAGATGCCGTTCCCGATCGCGGCAAGATAGGTTTTACCGTCGAGGATCCGTTCATCAAGCCTGATCCTCATCTGAGCGGCCTTGTACTTGTAAAGCGTTCTGACAACCGAATACAAATATCGCGATAGTCCTCTAAGCCTGCGCACACTCAGACTCTCTCGCGCAACTTCCGCGTCGAAACCGACGCCGATTCCGTTTACAAAAATGAGGTCGGCGTTCTTTAGGGTCAGCACCCCAACGTCGAGCGGCTTCACTTTGCCCGCGATGAGTCGCTGAAAATAATCGTGGAGGTTCTTCAACCTGCCGACCGCCCGTATGAAGTCGTTGCCGGTTCCTGTAGGTATGACACCCATCGCCGCACCGGACAGAAGCGCTCCGGCGGCAACTTCGTTTACTGTCCCGTCTCCACCAACAGCTACAATTATGTCGAACTCTGATGAATGTTCACTGGCAAGTTCAGTCGCGTGCTGAGGAGCCTGCGTGATCTCCACGTCAAATTTCATTCCGAGCTTCTTCGCCAACTGAACCAGTTTCGGTAGGACCCGTCTGGTTCTTCCATTGCCCGAAACCGGGTTGACTATGAATTTCACTAACCTCTCGCCCGCCGGTCTCATGGTTCTGCAGTTGCCCCTCTCCGTTTTGCCAAACGTATCGTTTCGGCGATCCCGTCCCGTATCCTGAATTCTCCGTGATGCTTCACGATCTCGTAAATCGTCAGAGCGCCAAATACAATCGACACTATAATCCTCGAGTTGTCTCCGACCAACGGAAGCGCGGGCATGAAAGTGAAATTACCTGGGTAAAGGAACTGCGCCAACCACAGAAGGAAAAGGACTGCCGCGTTCCCGCGCGTGAACTTCAGCTTGGCAAGTGTGGCACAGCCGTAAAATGTCATCATCATTGATAGGAGTATTTCCTCTCTGTGATGGATATCCAGCGGTATCGTGGATACTCTTCCCATGGATATCGAGTAAACTATCGGTATCATGGAGACAAGAAGCGTCCACTGATTGACTTTGCTGCTTATCATGTTAAGCAGCGCCATGGGAGCTAATCTTACGGTCCTGGCCCAATAGAACGCTGTCACTTTTTCAGGAAACTCGGAGAGGAACGGCGCGACCCACTGCACGAACACAAATGTGCTTATGCCAAACGCCACCGAAACCTCTTTCATGCTATTGAGGAAAGGATCCGCGACAGCCCACATCGCGAGCCCCCCGACAAGAAAGAGGATGAAGAGCGTGAATCCCCTCTTTTTATCGCTTTCAATCGAGACCAGCGCGCGCGGCATCGCCAGCAGATCTTCCTTCTTTTCTTCTTCTTCCTCCGGGAGCACTCGCAGGATATACATATAAAAGATAAACACGGAGCCCAAAAAAATCCCGTCGTAAATCTGTAGATCGCGCTTCAGTAGGACCACAATGAAGTATAGCGAAGAGATGAAGAGCGCGATTACTTCAACGATATTCTCCCGCCTCAACTGAATCACTTCAATTTTCTCACCATGTTTCAACCTCGAATAGATATCCGAGGTAATGAAGATAAGCGGCCAGCCGACTCCCATCAGGAGTCTGTTCGAGCCGGTGAAGTTCGCCATCATCAAGTCAATATCTTTATGCCAGGCGATAACCGCCTCGACCATAAACTCCGGGACAACCTGCAGAAGAGCGACTATAGCGACGGCAAGACCCTGACTTATGCTGAACTCCGCGGCTTCGGCTGCCCAACTGATAATCAGGGCCGAGACAATCACAGTGCTGAAGCAAAGGAAGGCGACAAATCCGGCGGTATCGCTCGGGAATGTGTGCAACCACACTGAGACGACGACGCTGTACAGCGACATGAAAATGAAATAGTAGGTATATCGTGACGTCGTCACGATATGTGATCCATCGCGAAGTGTGGGATCTTCACCTGGGCCATATCGTGGTACCCCGGTGGAGAAGCGAGAAAATCGCCGACCTGGTTTAGTATCATTCCGACAGAGGCGACATCTCCCATAATCCCATTATTGAACACGACGTTGACCGGAGGCTCCCCCTCGATGAAAACCGCGTCGTACTCAATCGAAGCGTCGATTCGCATGGTAAGTCTCAGATTGATAACTTCCCTGTCGTCTCTGTCCACAACAACCTCATGCCTTACGCCGACAACATGGTTTTTCGCGACGAACACGTCATCGCCATCAAAGTCATGATCAGCCACGATCGGCTGCAGGGTTGAGCGAATGTCGTCGTACTTGACATCGAGGTAGTGCGCGATAAATTCCGCGGAATCGGTCAGCCCGATCGGCCCAAAACGCCCCGAGCCAGTTCTTTCGAGAAATTCCTGGGAGGTTAAACCAACCCCGAGCTTCCGCTGCAGGGCCAACCTGCGCCGGCTCAGGTTTACCATTCTCTCGGCCCTTATGCTCGACAACGAAACGCACGGTGTAGTCAGCATCAACACGAGGCTGTCCATGACGAAGCCTGGATTTATCCCCGTTGCCAGAAGTCTTACTCGCTTCCGCTTCGCGAGCGAGTCGAGCTTCTTGAAAAGTTTCGGGTCGCGCCGCCTGAGAAAGAAGAGTTCTTCCGCCGTGGTCATCACATTGTATCCACGCTCCATCAGGTAAGCGACCTGCTCCGCCGCCTCAGGAATAAAAGACCCTGCCGCGTGGATGACGACATCCGCTTTCTTTCGCTTCAGCGATGAAATGGATTCCACTACCTGCAGATTATAAATTCCCTTCGGCTCCACCAATTCGCCGATATCGATATGCGCCTTCTCGGGAGAGGTATCCACGCAGCCGATCAGCTCGAATCGGTCGCTGTTCTTCAGAAGGGCCCTTACGATACTCGTTCCTATCTCGCCGAGACCGAATTGTATAACTCTAATCTTCCTTATCATTAGTCATCGTTCTCGTTTGAATCTCATGTACGAACATCTGAGTTATAACGGTAGGTCTTGTAATAGCGGCGCCGACGACCACTGAATACGCTCCGAGTTCGAGAGCGTGAGCAGCTTCAGCGGGAAGGAGGATCCGTCCCTCCGCGATCACCGGAACCACGAGAGAATCGGAAAGTCTTTCGATCAAATCGAAATCGACTCCTTCCCTCGCTTTCGAAATGGTTGCGGGCGTGTAGCCGGAAAGGGTTGTCGAAACCAGGTCGGCGCCAAGCTCAGCCGCCTGGACACCTTCTTCAAATGTGGATACATCGGCGAGGAGGAGCGTGCCGGGATGTTCGGACCTTACACGCTTGAAAAACTCGAAGCCGGTCATACCGTTCGGGCGCACTCTCTCCGTCGCGTCGAGGGCGACGATATCTGCTCCCGCCTCTATTATATCTTCAATATCCTTGAGATCCGGCGTAATGAGCACAGTTCCGTCATCGTAAGCCTTTTGGATCAGCCCAATCACGGGGATTTGCACTCTTCCCTTCGTCGCCATGATGTTATCTTTCCCCTCCGTTCTGATACCGGAGGCACCGCCTAACTGCGCCGACAGCGCGAAGATCGAGATGTATTCCGGACTGTTGAACGGATCCGCCGGATCGAATTGGCATGATACTATCAAACCATTTTTCACATTTGCTATAGAGTTAAGATATTCCATTTCGCCTTTCAATTATTTAGAAATTAATCGAGATACGGGCTCACTTGTTCAGCATTATTCGTTTTGCAATTTCCAAAGCGACCGCGAATACACCCGACAAAAGTACGACGAAGCTGATCAGGAGTAATCGCGTTCCGAAAACAATCTTAGCCAGACGTAGAAAAAGGTAGAAAACCGAAATGACGAAGACAACATCCAGGAATGCCAAGAAGTAGAACGAGACGGGATTTATCACCTGCGGGGGTG
This sequence comes from Bacteroidota bacterium, assembly GCA_021794075.1. Lineage (GTDB taxonomy): Bacteria > Bacteroidota > Ignavibacteria > Kryptoniales > JAKASW01 > JAKASW01. The sequence goes on from JAJYRM010000128.1 coordinate 8,760, forward strand.
GATTGTTGGAAAAAAGGAAGCTGCCGAATATCGCCACCTGCATCGGAACAAGAAGCACGGCTCCGAGCGCGATTGGGTGAAGCGAGTAGATAACACTCGATAGAAAGCCCTTCATCGAAGCGCCCGACCTCCAGACTCTCAAGACGACAAAGTTCACAACACCGAACAAATACACGGCGGGAAGGAAAACCGCGATGCCAAGAACTGTCCCGGTGAGGAGTAGGCGTCCAAACTGTATTGAATAAATATCGGCCGCCTTCACAATATAAAGAGTCAGGAAACTCAGCCCGATACCCTCTAGAGCCGCCAGAAGAAATGAATAGTTACGATGAGTGGCAAGTATGATCTTTTTCAACGTCGCGTCTGGATAACGCCAGATATCAAACACAGTCGTGAAGAGGTCGAGGGCCTTCACGCTGTCCTGGAGAATACTCCCGCACGACGAGCAGCGCACCGCGAGACCCAGATTGTCGCTGTTGCACACCTGACATTTTATCGAAGACAAACGTTCTCCTCCCTTCAAAGATGCATCACGCAGACGCTCAGATTTAATATCGGCCTCCGATCGGTAGCGCTTCAAAATGAGCCGTGAAATGTCTTAGGAAAGGAGGTTCGTAAGTTATTTTATAGCCAGGAATGGAATTCCTTTTTCTGAAGACCTCGATAACAACTTCCGCGGCGAAATCGATGTGGCTTTGCGTGTAGACTCTTCTCGGAATTGCCAGGCGCACAAGTTCAAGCTGCGCCCCGAAGAACTTTCCGTCAACTTCCTTTCCGAACATTACGGATCCGATCTCGACGCTCCTAATACCTCCTTCTAGATAAAGCTGAACAGACAGCGCCTGTCCGGGGAAGTTTTCGGGCGGAATATCCGGCAGAAATCGGTGGGCATCGAGGAACACGGCATGACCGCCGGTCGGGACCAAAACTGGCACGCCAGCCTTCTCGAGTTTATCACCGAAATATTCTACAGACCTGATCCTGTACTTAAGATAATCCTCATCGAGAACTTCAGTCAGACCTTGAGCTATTGCGTCGAGATCGCGCCCCGCGAGCCCGCCGTAAGTCGGGAATCCCTCCGTCATAATGAGAAGACTTCTGGCCTTTTCCGCGAGTCCGGAATCGTTCAAGGCAAGGAATCCCCCGATGTTTACCAGCGCATCCTTCTTCGCGCTCATCGTACAACCGTCGGCGTAGCTGAACATCTCGTGCGCTATGTCCCTAACACTCCTGTCCCGGTACTCAGGTTCCCTTAGCTTGATGAAGAACGCGTTCTCTGCGAACCGGCATGCATCGATAAAAAGAGGTATGTCGTATTTATTCAATAGCGCCTTAGTCCTGCGGATGTTGCTCATACTAACAGGCTGGCCACCTACAGAGTTGTTTGTTACCGTGAGGAAGCATAACGGAATGTTCTCGCGACCCGTCTTCTTTATGAGGGCTTCAAGCTTGTCAAGATCCATGTTCCCTTTGAAGTCAGCCCGTTTTTCAGTGTCAAGCGCAACAGCTACGGGGAGATCGACCGCCTCCGAACCAGAGAACTCAACATTGGCTCTGGTAGTATCAAAGTGAGTATTATTGGGTATGACCTTCCCCAGGCCGCCAACTACGGTGAATAAGATCTTCTCCGCAGCTCTTCCCTGGTGAGTGGGTATAATATGTTTAAAGCCGGTAAGCTCTTTGATTACTTCTTCGAACCTGAAGAAGCTCCTCGATCCTGCGTACGACTCGTCGCCGTCCATGATTGCGGCCCACTGTTTCGAGCTCATCGCGGCGGTTCCGGAGTCGGTGAGGAAGTCGATCAGGACGTCATCGGCCTTAAGCAAGAAGAGGTTGTAAAAAGCTTCTCTTATCGCTCGTTCCCTGTATTCCCGGGTGGTGAAATTTATCGGTTCGACCGATTTGATTTTAAACGGCTCGATTATGGTATTCAATATCTCAGCACGCTGTATCGGCCGATGGAATCGGGATAAACGTTTACGGATACGGTGAAATTCTGATAGCCGGTTGCTTTAAGCTGAATCAGCCGATCGCTAACAGACACGACTTCGTATCTGGCGAGATCGCTCGAATCAGGTTCACCAATGGTTTCCAATGTGAAACCGGCGAAGGATCCGTCGCCACCAGAGTATGTAACCGGTTTGCGATACCATCCCTGTGCCGTTGCCGCGATGTGATTCATCTCGTTAATTACTTCGTTAATCTCAGTCTCCTGCTGGTGCGATTTGAAGTAGACCACAGCCAGAGAGATTGC
>JAJYRM010000017.1 GCA_021794075.1 Bacteroidota bacterium
CAGCGCTTCCTATTATCTTAACGAGATTATCGCGAACCCGATGTCCGATGCGGCCAATGAGGCCATCCAGCTTTCAGATCTAATCCAGAATAATAAAGGAAATCCGCAGGCATTGAAGGCCTTCGCGGCGGCTGATGCCATGGAGATCGAAGGGCGGTTGCCGGAGGCGGCACTGCAACTTGAAGAAATATTGAAGTCCTATCCTCAGATGCCGCTGGATGCAAATGCCAGGTTCCAGCTTGCGACGGCATATTGCACCATGGGGAATGTGAAAGAGGCGCTAAAGAGTTACTCCATGCTGGCGGCAGACAGCACAGGCATCTTTGCCGACAGGGCACAGCTCAGGATCGGGAAGATATATGAAGTTACACTTCACGACAGCAGCAGGGCGGTGACGGAGTATGAGAATTTTCTGGCGAGATTCCCGAATTCAATTTATCAGGATGAAGTGCGTGATACTCTGAGAAGAATGCTTAGCAATAATTCATAAGGACTAAGTGACGATGAGGAGCAGGATATGAAACGGATGTTGTTTCTGATTTTTATGCTTGTATCGACGAATGTCTTCGCCCAGAATAAGCTTTTCATATACATGGATTTGAAGCAGACGAACGATTTGAGAGCTTATGGCATCGCGTACTACGCTTTGGAGCATGGTACAGAGGTCGACTGGCTTCTCAATTACAGGGGGGGATCGTTCATGATGGATTACAGTCCGGTCCTGGCCACCGAATGCAGGATACGCGGCGTAGCTTTTGATGAACTTTCCGAGGTTCAGGCCGCTCAGATCTACGCGACAGTTCAGAACATCGACAACAACATGGATGTAGTTAGACTCGAGAAGGCTCCCAAGATTGCGGTTTATATTCCGCCCAACTATCATCCGTGGGATGATGCCGTCACACTCGCCCTTAATTACGCCGAGATACCTTATACTCAGGTCTGGGACACTCAGGTTTTGGAAGGGAAGCTCCCGAAGTATGACTGGCTGCACCTTCATCATGAGGATTTCACGGGGCAATACGGCAAGTTCTACGGCGCGTACGCTAACGCGCCGTGGTATATTCAGGAAGTCGCTATGGACGAGAAGGAAGCGCATCGCATGGGATTTAAGAAGGTGTCGGATGAGAAGAAGGCGGTAGCTCAGACGATAAAGAACTACGTTGGGCAGGGCGGATTCCTTTTCGCCATGTGTTCCGCTACCGAGACGCTCGACATCGCGCTGGCTGCGCAACATGTCGATATCTGTGATGCGGTCTTCGACGGTGATCCGCCCGACCCGCATGCGCAGGAGAAGCTCGATTATGCGAATTGTCTCGCATTTCAGAATTTCAAGATCATAGAGAACCCTTATGTGTACGGCTTCTCCAATATAAACGACCCGCCGAACGATTCGGTCCAGTTCCGCGACCCGGCAACAGATTACTTCACGCTATTCCAGTTTTCTGCCAAGTATGATCCCGTTCCGACCATGCTCACACAGGACCAGGTGAACGTGATACACAATTTTATGGGACAGACTACCTCATTCAGGAGGAGCCTCATCAAGCCGGATGTTGTCATCATGGGACAGAAGGAAGGGACTCAGGAAGTCAAGTATATCCATGGCGACTTCGGCAAGGGAACCTGGACATTTCTCGGTGGACATGACCCCGCGGCGTATGAGCATCTTGTCGGCGACCCGCCGACTGACCTGTCTCTTCATAAGAACTCACCCGGTTACAGGCTGATTCTAAACAACGTCCTTTTCCCGGCCGCGAAGCGCAAACCGCAGAAGACGTGAATCGGGAAGACTGCTAACATCGACGAGGGGGTAAGCCCTCCGAATCTTAGCCACGCATGTTTACCTGATCAGCCTCCGGTGTTCCACCATGATACACCGGTTCATAACCACCTGCAAGCCTCCATCGGCCGCGATGCGGGCCGCATTCTCGTTCTCGATTCCCAGCTGCATCCAAAGAACTCCCGCTTTAGCATCCATTGCGTCTCTGGCCGTCTCCTCCAGAAATTCGGCGCGGCGGAACACGTCGACTATATCCAACTGTCTGCCGATGCTTGCAACAGTCGGGTAGCACTTCCTTCCGAGGACTTCTGCGTATTTGGGATTTACCGGGATAACATCGTATCCCACGCGTATCAGAAATTGGGATATTAGATTGCTGTCGCGCGATGGATCTTCTGAGGCCCCGACTACAGCGATGGTTCTCGCATCCCTGAGTATCTGCCGTATTTCGTCGTCTTCGTCGACAGTCAGCGATGGAGTCATTCTTTGAAACAAATGTTGACCTTGCGCGCGGCGTAGGCATCATCGAGCCGGCGGACTGGCGCAGTTGTGGGCGCGGATGTGACCACTTCAGGATTTGATTTAGTCTCTTCATCGATCTTCAGGAGCGCGTCGGCAAATGCGTCCAGCGTCTCCTTCGTCTCGGTTTCGGTCGGCTCTATCATCAAGGCCTCGTGTACAATAAGAGGGAAGTAGATGGTCGGCGCATGGTAGCCGTAGTCGAGGATCCTCTTCGCGATATCGAGCGTCTTCACGCCGCGCTCTTTCTGCATATCCGCCGAGAGGACGAATTCGTGCATCGGCCTCGCCTTGTAAGGGAGAACAAAAGATCCGCGCAGCTTGCTGAGGAGGTAATTCGCGTTGATGACGGCATTGACGCTGTTTCCTCTCAGACCGTCCGGACCGTGGGAAAGGATATATGTATATGCGCGAACATGCATCCCGAAGTTTCCAAAGAATGAATGTATCTTGCCAATCGTGCCGGGCTTATCATAATTGAGAACGAACTTGTCGTTTCGCTTCTCGATAACCGGTACGGGTAAAAAGTCCTTTAGCTTGTCGTTGACGGCTACCGGTCCGGAGCCTGGTCCACCGCCGCCGTGCGGTGTTGAAAAGGTCTTGTGAAGGTTGATATGCACGACGTCGAACCCCATGTCGCCCGGTCTCACCAGCCCAACTATCGCGTTGAGATTTGCGCCGTCCATATAAAGCAGGCCGCCGACGTCATGTACCATCTTGCTGATCTTGACGATGTCGGTCTCAAATATCCCTAGCGTGTTGGGGTTGGTCAGCATCATGCCGGCTACTTCATCGTCGAGGTGCTGCTTGAGGTCATCGAGGTCGACTGTCCCGTTCTCGTTAGACTTGATGCTTACTGCCTTGTACCCGCTGATCGCCACGCTCGCTGGATTCGTGCCGTGTGCGGAGTCGGGAACGAGAATCTTGCTCCTGACTTTTCCCCTGGACTCGTGATATTTTCTGATAAGCATAATACCAGTCAGTTCGCCCTGAGCGCCGGCGGCGGGCTGAAGCGAAACCGCCGTCATCCCTGAAATTTCTCGAAGCAGCTCAGCGAGGTTGTACATCAGCTCGAGCGCTCCCTGCACCGCTTCCTCCGGAGCCAGCGGATGCACGTCAGCATTTCCCGCCATCACCGAAGTCTTCTCGTTGACTTTCGGATTGTATTTCATCGTGCAGGAGCCTAACGGATAGAACCCCTTGTCGATATGGTAATTCATGTTCGACAGCCTGACAAAATGCCTTACCACTTCATTCTCGCTCACTTCGGGGAGCTCGGCGGCCGTCTTACGCGTGAACTTTTCCGGAATCAGTTTCTCTGAAAGTCCGGGGACATCGATCCGGGGCAGGGTGTAGCCTTTTCGCCCCTCGCGCGATAATTCAAAAATGAGTTTCTCGGGCATTCAACCTTCTCTTTTTCATAAAATTAAAAGTTGGCGGGCGATTATACAAGGAAACTGCACACAACTTTGCGGAGATGAATCAAACGCATAGAGAACGCACAGCGAGAACGGAAGTCCTCGCGAAAATGAGATTCATTCGAACCGCGAACTGAAGCACCTCGTATTACACGCGTGCCACCACTTCTGGTAAATAACCTTGAGTTTCAGCTCATCCTTATCTAAATTGGGCTAAACAAAAGGAGCACTTCTATGTCGCGAGGAGCGATTATTGCGCTTTCGATAGTGGGTTTCATTATTCTTGTCGGGCTTGCAATCGTGGGATGGTGGTTTGGCACGTACAACAAGCTAGTGGCGTACGACCAAAACGTCAAGCAGGCCTGGGGAGAAGTTCAAACTCAGTATCAGCGCAGATATGACCTTATTCCGAATCTTGTCGCGACTGTCAAGGGATATGCAAAGCACGAGTCAGATGTATTTGAGAAAGTGGCCGAAGCTCAGGCAAACATAGGCAAAGTGAATATGACGCTCCCTTCGAACGTCATAGACAACCCCCAGGAATTCAAGAGATTCGAGGAGGCTCAGACCGGTCTCGGGAACGCTTTGTCGAGACTGTTAGCTATTACCGTGGCTTACCCTGATTTGAAATCGAATCAAAACTTCCTGGCTCTCCAATCCCAACTTGAGGGCACGGAGAACAGGATTGCTGTGGCCAGAATGCGTTTCAATGAGTCGGTCCAGAGTTATAACACGTTAGTAAAGGAAATGCCGGGATCGATCGTCGCGTCCGCGAGCGGATACCACACGCGCCCTTACTTCGAAGCGGTCCAGGCTGCTGCCAAAGCACCGAAAGTGAAGTTCTAAGATGCATCGTCAAAATGTCTTTAGGAAAGCCCCTGCCGCTTTCCTGATCATTCTAACACTCTCCGGAGTATCGTTTGCGCAAGCGAAACTTTTCGAATCGTCGAAAGTTCCCACGCTGACGCAGTTCGTGACTGATAACGCTGGTGTCCTTAGTCAAAGCCAAATCGCTACTTTGGATCAGATGTTAGTCGCATATCAGGACTCAACATCCAATCAGATTGTTGTACTGACCGTCAAGTCGGTTCCACAGGGAGACCTGTTTGATTACTCGATGGCGGTCGCTACGAAGAACAAGATTGGCCAGAAGGGCAAGGACAACGGCTTGCTGTTCACCGTGGATGTCGGCGATCATAAGGCGAGGTTCGAAGTAGGATACGGACTCGAGCCGGTGGTCACTGACGCTTACTCGAGTTATATATTGAATGAGATAGTGATACCCGAATTCAAGAAAGACCAATACTACCAGGGTATCAGTAAAGGGATTGTCGCACTGCAATCACTGATTGGCGGTACGTTCCATGCGAAGCCCGTCAAGCACAGGAATAATGCTAACCTGCTTCCGCTGATATTTTTCGGCATTGTTTTCCTGTTGCCGCTGCTCTTCGGTAACCGGAGGTATTCCGCATCGTCGGGTGGAGCCGGGTTTGGTTGGTTGATACTGCCGACCATCCTTGGTGGACTCGGCGGCTTCGGCGGAGGAGGTGGATTCGGTGGTGGTGGTTCCGGCGGCGGCGGTGGATTTGGCGGCTTCAGCGGTGGCGGCGGCGGTTTCGGCGGCGGCGGCGCGAGCGGAAGCTGGTAAATTGAAATTGAGAATCTAAAATTCAGAATCTCCTGTCATGCTAATAATAATGGATAAAGCCGCGACCGACGAACAGATCGAGATTGTCGAAGACAAGATCAGATCTATGGGATGGACGCCGCATGAGATACCGGGAGCGCTAAGGATCGCGATCGGAATCACGGGAAACAAAGGAGCAGTTGATCCGACCTTATTCGCGAATCTACCCGGCGTATCGGAATGTATTCCGGTCAGCAAACCTTATAAACTTGTAAGCCGGGACGTCAAGCCCGAGAGTACAGTCGTGAACCTTCCGAACACGGCAATCGGCGGAAGGGAACTTGTCGTGATGGCCGGCCCCTGTTCGGTCGAGAGCCGAGCCCAGATTTTGGAGGTCGCGGAATTCGTGAAGTCGCAGGGAGCTCAGATGCTTCGCGGCGGCGCCTATAAGCCACGTACTTCACCTTATGCCTTCCAGGGTCTGAAAGAGGAAGGGCTCAAATACCTTCGTGAGGCAGCCGATAAGTTTGGCATGAGCGTAATCACGGAAGTTAAAGACACCGAAACAGTCGGCCTCGTGAGTGAATATTCAGACATGCTTCAGATCGGTGCCCGCAACATGCACAACTTTTCGCTACTCGAGGCGGTAGGACGTCTCAGGAAGCCGGTGCTTCTAAAGCGTGGACTTGCCGCAACAATAGAAGAGTGGCTGATGGCAGCTGAGTATATCGCTTCGCAGGGTAATTATGATATTGTCCTTTGTGAGAGAGGAATCAGGACCTTTGAGACATACACCAGGAATACGCTCGATCTTAACGCGGTTCCTCTCGTAAAGCAGCTGTCTCACCTTCCTATTGTCGTCGACCCGAGTCATGGTACAGGAAGCTGGGAGCTTGTGACTCCGATGGCGCTCGCGGCTGTCGCTGCCGGTGCCGACGGATTGATGGTCGAGGTGCATCCGCACCCTGAGAAGGCCCTTTCCGACGGCAAACAGTCTCTTAGGCCGGAGAAATTCGCCGAGCTTGTTGAGAAATTGAGAATTATTGCGCCCGCGTGCAACAAGACTATGAACTGAACTAAGGATCATGAAAAAGATACTTACCAAAGACGAACTCAAAGAACTTAGCAAGCAGATAGCTGGGATTGAGGAGAAGACGGCCGCCGAGATACGGGTCGTTGTCAGGCACAGCAGGCACTGGAGTGAGCGCAAGCTTAACGTTCGCCAGGTAGCCGAGCGTGAATTCAAGGCGCTCAGAATGTCTAAGACAAAAGCTGGAACCGGCATTCTGATATTTATCTTGGTGGGTGAAAGAAAGTTTGAACTCCTCGCTGACCATGGAATAATAAAAGTGATTCCAGAGGAATTTTGGGAGAATCTTGCAGGAAAGCTTTCAGAACATTTCTCAAAGAGTAACTTCTTCCACGGGTTGAAAACATCGCTCGCGGAGGTCGGTGAAATACTTGAGAGCAAAGTTCCCCCATCGGGGTCGAATCCACACGAGCTTCCCAACGACGTTATAGAGGACTAACCGATTGGAGAAATTCAATCTGACGCTTGCTCAAATGAAGCCGCGTCTTGGGGATATTAAATGGAATCTTGAGCGCCATATCGAGCTAGCTAAGCAAGCTCAAAGTGGCGGCTCGCATATGATTGTGTTCCCGGAGTTGAGCCTTACCGGTTATTCGGTTCGGGATTTAAATGCCGAGCTCGCACTTGATGTCAATAATAAATTCTTTGATCCTCTTAAGACTTTGAGCGCGAAGATTTCCATTGCCGTGGGTACGATTATTCGCGATGCTTCGGGAGGCATAAGAAACGGTCTCTTGTTTTTTGAGGACGGTGAGATCAGGCACGTTCACTACAAAGTTTATCTTCCGACTTACGGTCTTTTTGAGGAACAGCGTTACTTCCTGCCTGGAAATAAGGTCGAAGCCTTCGATACAAAATTTGGCCGGGTAGGCCTTCTGGTATGCGAGGACCTTTGGCATATCTCTCTGCCATACCTGTTGGCTGAACAAGGGGCTAGACTTATCATCGGAGTCGCGGCAAGTCCGACTCGTCTCTCCGGCCCGGCCGAGGTTCATTCGGGACAAGTTGTGAACAGTGAGCAGCATAGAGCTTTTGCGCGATTGTTGAGCGTTTATCTGGCGTTTGTAAATAGAGTTGGGTTCGAGGACGGCGTGAACTTCTGGGGAGGTTCCGAAGTGATTTCACCTCACGGGGACAACATTGCTACAGGAAAACTCTTTGATGAAGAGCTTATCACATCGGAGATCGTTCTCGCGGAGGTAGATCGGGCGAGACTTTTCGCAAGACATTTTCTCGACGAAAATCCGGCTCTCGTTGTGTCACATCTGAAAGATCTTGGGTACCGATAGCTTGCCCGGCGGGGTTTAACTAATCCCTGCAATTATCCAGAATATCGCCGCTTAGGGGTGTCCCATTGCCTTGCAAGTCCTGAGGGGCCATAATAAATTATCCCGTTAAAGGAGGATTTGTACAAAATGAAGAATACTATGAAAACGGTGTTCCTCATGACTCTGATGATGGTGTTGTTCCTTTTCATAGGGGAAATGATAGGTGGTAAGACCGGCCTGACCTACGCGTTACTATTCAGCGTCGTCATGAATTTCTTCGCCTATTGGTTTTCCGACAAGATGGTCCTGGCCAGCTATCATGCTAAGCCTGTCACGGAGGCAGAGGCGCCACAGCTTTATGCTATGGTTCATCGTCTCGCGACCCGCGCAAATATTCCAATGCCGAAGCTTTACATTATCCCGACAGATACGCCAAACGCTTTTGCTACTGGACGGAATCCTCAGCACGCGGCAGTAGCGGTTACGCAAGGAATAATGAGAATTGTAAATGAAGAGGAACTTGAAGCCGTAATCGGTCATGAGTTGTCCCACGTCATTCATCGTGACATACTCACTTCAACGATAGTAGCCACGTTCGCCGGAGCGATCGCGTACCTCGCCCAGATGTTGAGCTGGTCTCTGTTCTTCTTCGGAGGCGGCGGTAGAGGAAGAGATGAGGACTCATCGATCGTCGGCGAACTTTTCATCATAATCGTGGCCCCGCTTGCCGCGATGTTAATACAGATGGCCGTCTCGCGTTCCCGTGAGTACAAGGCCGATGAAGGGGGCGCGAAGCTTTCAATGAAACCCCTTTCACTCGCGAGCGCCCTGAAAAAGCTTGAGAATGGCGTACAACAAATGCCGATGCAGGCTCAGACCTCTACGGCGCACTTATTCATCGTGAACCCGCTTACAGCGCAAAGGTTTGCTAAACTATTCAGCACGCATCCTCCAACAGAGGAGCGTATCGCCAGGCTTGAAGCTCTGGCAACTGGAAAGAATCTCTACTAAAACACAGGAGAAATATGGACACGGTCACCTACAAAGAACCGGCCCCGATTCTTGATAAGGAAAATCCCTTTGAATCTATGATGGAACGGTTCGATGTCGCGGCAGAACTGCTCGAACTAGAAAGAGGCGTGTACGAATATCTTAAGACTCCCGTTAAGCAGGTAACGGTTTCCATCCCGATCCAGATGGACAACGGTGAGATCGAGGTATTCGAGGGATATCGGATTATCCATAACGATGCTCTCGGGCCATCAAAAGGCGGCATCCGTTACGCCCCGGATCTGACGGTTGATGAAATAAAAGCTCTTGCTGCGTGGATGACCTGGAAATGCGCGATCGCTAACATCCCGTTTGGCGGCGCGAAAGGTGGCGTGAAGTGTGACCCGACTCGACTCACGCCGGTAGAACTCGAGAAAATTACCAGACGGTTCACCGCGAACATGCTAGATGTGTTTGGTCCCGATAAGGATATACCGGCTCCGGACATGAACACAAATGAGCAGGTCATGGCCTGGATCATGGACACGTACAGCATGCATGTCCGCAGGACTGAGAATGCCGTCGTAACGGGAAAACCATTGATCATAGGCGGGTCGCTCGGCAGGCGTGAAGCTACAGGCAGGGGAGTCATGGTCGCTACTCTTGCCGCAATGGCCAAGAAAGGACTTAACCCGAAACAATCCACTTGCGCCGTTCAGGGATTCGGTAACGTCGGATCAGTCTCCGCGAAGCTGCTCGGCGAGCAGGGAATCAAGGTCGTCGCTGTCAGCGACATTAGCGGCGGCTATTACAATAAAGGCGGGATCGATGTGGCAAAGGCGATGGAGTGGGTTCAGAAGCACAGAACGCTTGAAGGAAGTGGAATCGGTGAGTCGATTACAAATGAGGACGTTCTTGAGCTTAACGTAGATGTGCTCGTGCCAGCCGCAAAGGAAGACCAGATCACCGCCAAGAACGCTGGAAAGATAAAGGCAAAAGTCATCGTGGAAGGAGCCAACGGTCCCACAACGGCAAAGGCGGATCCGATTTTGGATAGCAACGGCGTGCTCGTTGTCCCGGACATACTGGCGAATTCCGGAGGTGTCACCGTGAGTTACTTCGAATGGGTCCAGGATCGGCAGGGATACTTCTGGACGCTCGATCGGGTAAACAGAAGGCTGGAACGCATGATGCACGACGCGTTCAATAACGTATTCCATACCGCGGAGAAGTACAACGTATCTATGCGGCTTGGCGCATACGTCCTTGCGATAGATAAAGTCGCGAAGACCCTTAAGGTACGCGGGATTTATGCCTGATGTGGTATCAGCAATTGCTCGGCACATTGGCGCTGCTTCTTGTCTTTGTGTCGGGCAATGGTTCTACTGACAGGAGGCCGACAAACTTCGAAGTTCTAAACCATCAATTAGATTCGCTGTCGACCGCGATAACATCAATCCTCAAGACGGAACATGATACCTCTGTATCTCTTGAGACCGGTTCGAGGAGTGTTGATGGTTTAGTTCGGCAGAAGCTTCTCGAAAAACTCTTGAATGATAAGTTCACTGTTTTGGAAGATTCAGCTGCGGCGACGAGGGTACGTGTGGTTGTGCCACTCATGGTTGTGACCTACTCTGCGCCAGTGAAGTCTCGCATCTTCGGATCTCCGGACGTGATTCGCCGCGTGAATTCACAATACGACGTCGAGATTTCTGACAGCGGGAGGGTTTCCTTCGCGAAGTCTTTGACGTTATCGTTTGAAGACACCGTTTCTGAAAGCGAGATTCCGGGTCTTGAAGCCGGCTCGTTCGGCTTCCTCCACGGTAGGATTGAATCGACGGCTTTCCTGGACACGGTGTTGCAGCCGGTTTTATTTGTGGCGTCGGCCGCAGTTATTGTTTATCTTTTTTTTACATTAAGAGGGACTTGAATGAAATTTAAATGGCTTATGCCTTCGCTTGGAGTCTTGATGCTGGCGATTATCCTGGCATCATGTACTTCGACGCAGCAGGTGATTGTGCAAGGCGCTGGCGCGACGTTCTACGAAGGACTCGACCTTTTGAACAGTAAGAAGTTCGAGAAGGCGAGGGAAGAGTTCAATATTGTTGTCAAGCAATACCCGGCAAGCGCTTATGCGGACAGCGCTCAATTCTATCTTGCCGAGACATACTACAAAACGGACGAATATTTGACTGCCGCGTTCGAATTCAGCAACGTCACTCGTAATTATCCGTCGTCCAGACTTGTTCCCGAGGCCCGTTTTCGAATCGCTGAATGCTATGCCGCACTGTCACCGCGCCCTCAATTGGACCAGGACAACACCAAGAAGGCTATTGAAGCTTTTCAGAGCTTCATAGATTATTATCCGGACAGCCCGCTCGTTACCAAGGCCGAACAGGAGATTACAACTTTGAGGAATAAGCTGGCTCTCAAAAATCTGGAGATAGCGCAGCTTTATATGATCATGGGCTATTACAGGGCTGCCGTGGTTTACTACGATGTGATTCTGGATAAATATCATGACTCCGAAATTGCTGACAAAGCGGCCATCGGTAAGGTTAAAGCCCTTATAAAACGTCACCGCGACAGCGAAGCGCGCGTTGCGTTACGGCACTTCTATGATTCCTTCCCTAATTCGCCGCTGGTTAGTGAGGCTAATAGTCTCGCGCACAAATTGGGATTCACTGCGGACAAAGCGGGTAGTCTGAATTGAGGCACGGTCGATTGGACCCGGACATCCGAAATTTGAGGTGAGCTTTTGAAAACTGGCGACGATATCTCTGAATCAAAACCTGTGAAAGCGTCGCAGGTTGAAATGGTCGAACTTGTCCTCCCGAACGATACGAACCAACTCGGAAATTTGCTCGGCGGAAGACTTATGCACTGGATTGACATTGCGGCGGCGATGTCAGCGACCAGGCATTCAAATCATGTTTGTGTTACGGCAGCGGTGGATGAAATAAGTTTTCTCCAACCGATCAGGCTTGGTGAGTTAGTTACGCTCAAAGCTAGCGTGAATAGGGTCTTCAATACTTCAATGGAAGTGGGTGTAAAAGTGTTTTCCGAGAACTCACTTACCGGTGAACGCAGTCATTCCAATTCGGCTTTTCTGACGTTCGTCAGCATTGACAGCGAACGGAAGCCGGTGAAATCTGTCCAAGTGGTCCCGGAAACTCCCGATCAGATCCGTCGTTTCGAGCAGGCCCTATTCAGAAGGGAGCAGCGCCTCAAGCACAGAGAAGAAACCAAAAGGTTATGGTCGGAAAAGGGGATCAATAAAGAGGGGTGACCCTTAATGCGATGAAAGACATTGCCGGCAGAATTCACATCAGATTAGTAAGGAAATTGTTGATCCCGCTCCTGATCTTGTTTGCCTTAACAAAGTCGAGCCGGGAACAAGTTTACTCGCCTGTGTTCAAGTCTTTGGATGTGCGGCCCACTGTTGCCCCGCTGGGCGAGATGGTCGAGGGGAATTTCTTTGGAAAAGAATGTATCGCGGCGCTCTCTAAACAGGAGAAGGCGATTTACTTTTATGTGCCTGATTCGCTTGAGAACCTGAACCTCGCGAACGTTGTCATTCTGCCGGACACGCCGATTTCCATATCGAAAGGGAGGGCGATTATAGTTGACAGCAGTGGCCGAAAGGAAGCTTTCGCACAGCTTGCCGTGTTAATGAAACCAAATTATGTCGCGCTGATTTCCTTCGATAGCTCTGGCCAGCCGGATATCTCCGCGAAGTCTACTGTAGATCAGTACTGTACGGACGTGCGTGCTTCCGACATGGAAACATCCGGAAAACTCGACCTAATCGGTTATGGAAAGTTTTCACTCGGCGTATCGATAGAAAAAAATCTAGGCAATGGCAGCTTCAAATCTATACAGTCGATGCCGGGACCTCTCGGTAATGTGCCGTTCAGCGATATCAAATTCACGGACTTCAATGGCGACCTTGTCCCGGATATGGCGGCTCTCGATTGGGTAAACAGAAAACTTCTCATCTTTTATGGACGCGGCGACGGTACCTTCACTCAGCCTGTTTCATTCCAACTCAAAGCTGAGCCGTCTGTGCTTTCCGTTGCTGATCTTAACGGGAATGGCTATCCCGATATTGTCGTGGGATACACACGTCTTCATCAAATTGATATTTTTGAAGGTGACGGGTTCGGGCGATTCTTTCTTCGACAATCAATAAAAACGCCTGCCCCCGTTTCAAAATTTGCTATAGCGGATTTCACCGGCGACGGCACGATGGATATTGCCGCGTTGA
This sequence comes from Bacteroidota bacterium, assembly GCA_021794075.1. GTDB lineage: Bacteria > Bacteroidota > Ignavibacteria > Kryptoniales > JAKASW01 > JAKASW01. The sequence continues at coordinate 12,963 of JAJYRM010000017.1, forward strand.
GCAGATCCGCCGGAGAGATCATGCTTTACACATACGATCCGCTTTCCAGGCGTTTCAGGTATTCCGGCGTCATTGGTGCAGGAGAATCGTATGATAACATCTTGCCGTTCTATTTTAGGAACAGAATAAAGGCCGATCTTGTCGCGTCAAGCGCCGCCGATGAATCGCTCAAACTGTTTAAGAGTGCATTGCCAATAGGTGATGTCATGGACGAGCTCGCCCCAGTCGGAGCCAATGCGACTTTCGTGTCGGTCTGCGGTAAAGACAGTTCAAACTATTTGATTACGGCGACGAGCTCCGGCAGGATGTCGGCGAAATATTCGTCCGGGCCTTATCCATTTGACGCTGTTTCATCAGTCGATTGGGAATCGGGAGGCTCTATACGAAGTGCGAGGACGCTTTCAGATAGCCTACCATACGTGCTCGTGTCGTACACCGGCGCCGATATGTTAAGTCTCTACGAGGTGGGGCGAAGAGGAAAAGGTGTTGTGGAGATGAGGGTTGAAACCGCGTTCCCGCCATTCGCCATGGCTGGTGAAGCGGAGGCCGATTCAGCTTCGATCGCGGCCGCGTACCGGTTTGTGCCGGACAGCTCGGTTGCTGTTTCCTATTTCACGGCCATTAAAGGAAAACTGGAATTTCTCGAACACGACTATTCAGTGAATGACACCGGAAGTTATATTGCCTCTGCGTTGACGATCTCTCCCGCGCTTTCTTTCCTTCGTATTTGGCAACTATCGGGGAACACCGTCCAACTTGCCTGCACCTCATTGAAGTCTAACGGAACGACAGAGATGAGTCTTCAAGCGCGAAGCGCAAGGTTTCTTGACAAGGCCGGAGACGGATTTCCGTTGTTGGCTGTCCAGGGGAAAGACTCGCTTACCATTTATTCTCTTCTCTCGGGACCGATCAGCGGGTTTTCGTTGAATGAATTGGCAGCAACACCATTTGATTCGGCAGACTTTGAGAGCGTGAAAGTTACCCCACAAACCGATTCCACGTATTACATGACTTTTCTGAGCCGCGCAAGCCGGTCTGTCTTCCTTTATCTGATTTCCAACGGAAGAATGCGGTTTATGAAAGCGTGGAGGGTAAACGAAGATCCGGCGGATGTAACGTTATCTCGGGATATGAAAAAGATTTACTTCCTCAACCGCGCGCAAGCGTATGTCTCGGCTCATTCTTTTTAGGATCGCGGCCCTGATATTTCTCCTTGTGCCGGGAGCTGTCGTTAAGGGAATGTCGGATCGGGCTGCCGAGATGAATAGAGTGTTCGAAACGTACAACAAGAATCACTATAATATGTGCGGCTTCCATATTATCGCACACTACCTAGGCCTTCCGGAATCTAATCCCACCGTAAAAGCCATCCTGCAGGCAAGGCCGATTGAAGACACAAGCATCGTTAGCCCGTCGGGGAAATTCAGAATCCATTTTGACACTTCGGGGATGAATGAGCCGGTGCTTTACAACTCCAATGGACAGCCCGAAGGGGGGAGCGCGTTCGCGTTCGCTGACAGCGTGGCGAATATCTGCGATCATGTCTACTATGTAGAGGTTGATTCGCTGGGCTTCCCGCCTCCAGCTTCGGACAGCGGTGCCGGAGGAGGCGACGAATACGATATCTATATCGAAGATCTTCCTCTCGGCGAGTACGGATACACGGACTGGAATTCTGCGCTTCCCATTATTCAACGGGCCAACCCCACCTATGCCACGTGGACTGTGATAAGGAATGAATTCGAGTCAACCTATACTCAGGGTATTCCGGCGATGGAAGTGACTATCGCGCACGAGTTCAACCATGGGATTCAGGTAGGTAACTATGGCGTATGGCAGGACGACCTATGGTTTTACGAATTGACGTCCACTTGGATGGAACAGGTCGTCTATCCGAATGTTAAGGATTATTTTCAATACCTTCCTGACTTTTTCGATAATGTCAGCAGCAAGCCTTTCAATTTTTACAATCCTTTCGATTTTGCCGGCTACGAGAGATGTGTGTTCGGGATATTTGTGCAGAACGCTTACGGTTTCAAGGTAATGAAATCTATATGGCAGGACATGTCGCATGAACCCGTAATGCCCGCCATCGAGGATGCTTTCAAGGCGGATGGCGTTTCTCCATCTGCCGCGTTTCAGCTCTTCTCGGAGTGGAACTACTTCACCGGCTACCGGGCCGCGCTAGCCGAGGAGTTTAATGTGGCTGCTTATCCGAACGCGTCGTCCTATCCGCGGGCTGGGATCGAAGGGGACGGGGCTCTGACGAACAGCGGTGTGACCTTTTCGGGCCTGGCTTTGCCTTTAACGGAGCATTTCTTTCAGGTAAATGACGGTCCTGACACCGTCGGGATGGCCGTGTCAAATAACAATTTCCTTGCTGCGGTGAATGGAGACACGGCGCAGTTTCCATTCTCTGTTGGGATTTCGAAAGACGCGGTAAATTGTGTGAAGCAACTTTCTGGAGGGTATTGTCTCTTTTTTAATGTCCATAGTTTCTCGGACTGGTCGCTGGTCCCTTTCGTTTCCGGTCAGGCTCTTGTAGCCGCAAATAATCTAGCTTTTCCGCAGCCGTTTAATCCGTCGATGGATGAGCTCAAAATTCCGTATCCTTTTACCGCGACAAGTAGCGCAAGTCTTTGGATTTACGATATTTCTGGCGGACTGGTTGATAAACTATCGGGTGACGCTTCGATTGTTCACTATTTGAGGGGGAGCTATTTCGTTTGGAACGGGGAGACTCTAGGAGGGAAAAAAGTGGGCAGCGGTGTTTATATTTATGTGGTAACTGATGGTTCAAAAAGTATTACAGGTAAGATAGCGGTTGTGAGGAATCAATGATCTTAAGCGCGGTTGGCCTTAGGAAGGTCTTCAATAGACGTGTCGTTTTCAAAGAGCTTTCATTCGAAGTGAAATCCGGGCAGGTGCTGTCGATTACAGGGCCGAATGGGAGCGGCAAATCGACTGTGTCGAAAATAATTTGTGGCGTGCTGACGCCGACATCGGGCGAGGTATTTCTTTCGAACGGAGAAGGTCGAATCGATCGCGAGAAGGTCTACAAATACATTGGCATGGTTTCGCCCTACCTTGAGCTTTATGGGGAGTTCACTGCATTAGAAAACCTAAAAATTGAGATACGCGCTCGAAAACTCCCAAAATCCGCAGAAGAGAAGGCCCTTGAAATTTTAGAGCGCGTGGGATTGTTTAGTAGAAGGAACGACGAGCTTAAGGGGTTCTCCTCTGGGATGAAACAAAGGTTGAAATATGCGGCGGCTCTAATCCATGAACCTGATGTCCTCGTGCTCGATGAGCCTACTGCGAACCTTGATGTGGCGGGAACCGATATGGTGTTCTCCGTCATCGAACGGTACAGGAAGGACAAGATTGTGGTTCTGGCAACCAATGACCTCGAAGAAGCGGCGCTTGGTGATGTCAAGGTGTTACTCCAAAGGAAGTTAGGTGAAGGAAATGGAAAGTGATTCTAGTGGACAAGGAAGAAAGATAAGTGCGAAAATAAAGCTGACGCTTCCCGTTCAAGGGATGACGTGCGCCAGCTGTGTGCTCAGGGTCGAAAATGCCTTGAAGGAGGTCGACGGTGTTGATTCGGCGGTAGTTAACCTTGCAACCGAATCGGCTACCGTAGAAATTGAGCCCGAAAAAGTGAGCGTGGATGTACTCCGATCAGCTGTCGAGGGTGTTGGGTATAAAATTATAGACACGGCTGATGAGGTCGATGCGCTCAAGGCTGAAGCGGAAGCGCGCGAGAAGGAGTATAGGAAGCTCTGGCGTAAGTTCATCGTTGGCGTAGTCCTGGCCTTTCCGATCTTGATAGGGAGTATGCCGGAAATATTTCCGTTCGTTCACGCCATTCCTGGGAGGATGAGAGCTTTTCTTCTCATGATTCTCACAATACCTATTCTGTCTTATGTCGGCGATCGCTTCTTCAAAGGTTTTTGGTCAGCGCTTAAGCACAAGACCGCTGATATGAACACGTTGGTGGCGGTCGGCACGGCGTCCGCATTCATATACAGCGCTGTTGCTACCGTCTGGCCGGGCTTTTTCGCATCTGCCGTAGGGTCTCCTCAGACATATTTCGACACCAGCGCGGTGATAATTGTCCTGATACTTCTCGGGAAGATCCTCGAAGCGCGGGCGAAATGGAAATCCTCAGAGGCGGTTAGAAAGCTAATGGCCCTTCAGCCTGCAGTGGCTCGAATGCTTATCGATGGAGCCGAAGTGGAAGTGCCGCTTACGGCCGTCCAGGTCGGAAGCATCCTTCGAGTCAGACCTGGCGAACGAATCCCCGTCGACGGGAAAGTAGTCGACGGCTTTTCGATGGTCGACGAATCGACTCTTACAGGAGAGAGTATTCCCGTAGAGCGCGCGAAGGGAAGCGCTGTGCTTGGCGGCACTGTCTGTCTTGACGGAATGATCACTATTGAAGCGGAGAAAATAGGCAAAGAAAGTTTTGTGACCCGTATCGCGGCACTCGTGGAAGAAGCGCAGACTTCCAAGCCTCCGGTTCAAAGGCTTGCCGATAAAGTTGCGTCTGTCTTTGTTCCGGCAGTGATAATTGCGGCTCTGATCAGTGCGGCGTTATGGGCATTGTTAGGCCCTTCGCCCATTCTTGCGCACTCGCTGATGGCTTTCGTCGCTGTGCTGATAATTGCGTGCCCTTGCGCTCTTGGCCTTGCTACGCCGACTGCCATAATGGTTGGAACGGGGCGCGGCGCCGAAATGGGAGTCCTTGTCCGGAGCAGCGAGTCGCTCGAGCAGGCGAGAAAAGTTACCAGCGTCGTATTCGACAAGACCGGGACGGTAACCGCCGGCGAAATGAGGGTCGTTGATACGGTTCTGGTGGATGACATTTCAGAGGATGAACTACTGAAGCTTGCGGCATACGCCGAAGTCAATTCAGAACATCCGATCGCAAGGGCAGTCGTCGACGAGGTGAAGCACCGCGGATTGACGGTTTCTCCGAATGTGAGTTCGGATTTTAAGAACTACGCCGGAAAAGGAGTTGAGCTGAACCTTCGGGATTCCGCGGGAGGCTCGGTGATAAGAGTCGGGAAACTTGACTTTGTTGAAGAGCTGACTGGTACCAGATCAGTTGGGTCAGTTGCCGCGAAGGTTGACTCAAGGACGAAGGAGCTCGCAGCGACAGTGCTATACGTCTCGCGCGGCGAGAAGCTCCTTGGCGCCATTCTGGTTAGCGATTATCTTAGGGAAGGCGCGGTAGAAACCGTCAAACAAGTAAAGAAGCTTGGCTTAAGAGTAATCCTTCTCACCGGCGACGGTGAAGACGCCGCGAAGCGCATTGCGGGCCAGATCGGAGCAGATAAATGCTTTTCGAACGTGCTGCCGGATGGGAAATACCGGGTCATCAAGGAATTGCAGGGCTCGGGAGAGGTGGTGGCGTTCGTCGGCGATGGTATAAACGATGCGCCGGCGCTTGCGCAGGCTGACCTTGGCATAGCAATGGCAACGGGAACTGACATCGCCGCTGAGGCCGCGGACATCACGCTCGTGAGGAATGATCTCAATCTGGTTCCGATGTCGATCAACTTATCCAAACGGACGCTGAAAATAATCAAAGAGAATCTCTTCTGGGCATTCTTCTATAATGTCTTCTTGATACCGCTTGCCGCGGGAGCGCTTTACCCGATAACGGGATGGCAGCTCAATCCAATGATCGCCTCAGTCGCGATGGCCCTTAGTTCTGTCAGCGTCGTGAGTAATTCGTTGCGGTTGAAAAGAATCAAGATTAAATCGTGAAATTAAACAACTCGAATGTCGAGCAAGGAGAATATCGTGTTCAATATCGGATCTAAGAAGAAAATGTTGACAGTAGAAGGCATGACCTGTCATCATTGTGAGATGACGGTTGAGAAAGCTCTCATGGAAGTCGATGGAGTCAAATCGGCCAAAGCGGATCATTCGCAGAACTCAGTGGAAGTTCAATTCAAGGCTGATCTCAATCTGAATCAGGTCAAGGAAAAGATCGAAAAGGCGGGATATAAATTCGTCTCTGCCAATTAAGTCTGATCGCGCGTAAATATGCGAAATGAAAAGCCCCGGCGATACCGGGGCTTTTCATAATCGACATAAGTTAAAGAAACCTAGCAGCTAGCTGTTTTCACTTAGAAGTTCTTCGCGTCTTCGCCTCCAGGTTACGATGAACCCTATAACCATGATTATCACTCCGCCCCAGACGAGATTTATGAATGGCTTTATCGTGGCTTCAAGCACGAGCGATTGGTTAGAGATGTTAGGCCCATCCTCAACCTGTTTAAGGAGCGCCATGTCGGGGGAGTTCTTGGCGGGCATGTAGCCCAGATCGATTGAGGCCTGCTTGGTCTTGTTGTCGACATGGACATCGATTACCGTAAACCGGTCACCCGCGCTGGTTGTCAACGTGTGCAGCTTGGTTTCCCCCGTGGGGTCGATTTCGTTGGTTGGGACTATGGTCTGCGAGCTTCCGTCTTTCGAAGTGATCTTCACTATCGAGCCGAGATCAAAAGTCTTTCCAACCATCATTGCCTCACGTTGGTTCGGCGGGACCTGGAAGCCGACGAATGTGAAGGTATATCGTCCAACGGTGGCAGGGGTATTCATCTGGAGAGGTACGGTGATTCCATAGCGTCCCGACTGCAGACTACTCGCGCCGCTCATTTCCATTCCTTGGGGGGAGAGGTAAAGATCGCGTGTAAGCATGTTGCTGGCGATGAATGCCAATAGCTTCGGATGTGTAAAAGCGTCGTAGTTGACGAGGCTGAAGATGTACGGATGCCGAAGTATCGCGCCTCCGTTATAGGCGCTTGGATACATAATGAGAGGCGCATTAAACTTGCTCTTGCCGCTCTGTACCACGACATCGTAGGCGACTTTCGTGCCCGAAAGCTGGCGTGGGCCAACGTAAGTCAGCTCGTAGCCGAACGCTTTCTGCGGAACATTCTGCTTGAGCTCGAGTACAACGCTCTTGTCGTAGTGAGTCGATGCGATTATGCCTATGAAAAGGACTGCCACTCCAACGTGCGCGAGTGAGGCGCCGAGAAATTTCGGATTCCCTTTGGCGATCTTATACCCGATCTCCAAATTGACGAATAGTGCGAACGCGCTCGCTAGGAAGAACATGACCATCCAGATGCTGTGCATTCCTGCAAAGATGACGATGACGGTGAGTATAGTCGCTGCCGTCAGGGGGAGCTGCAATGTCCGGAGAAGCGTTTGGGAATTCGTCTTCTTCCACCAGAGGAGCTGGCCTAATCCGATCATTGCCGCCATGAAGATGGCGAGCGGGAGATTAGTCTTGATATAATAACTGTTCGCGATAGCGCTCGGTTTTCCCTTGAGTATGTTAGTAATAAGAGGAGCGCTTGTCCCGATCAGCGTGAATCCCGCTATTACGACCAGCGACGCGGCCCCAAGAAATAGGGCGAACTCCCTGGAAGAAAATGAGTAATTGATCCGCTGCTTCGGTATCTGCCTTACCCGGATGAGGTAGAGTCCGAATCCAAGGATGGCAAAGAAAGTTATGAATATCACAAGAAGGACATAGACCCACATGCCTGGTTTGACGAAACTGTGGACGGATGTGTCGCCTAGGACGCCGCTCCTGGTCAGGAAAGTGCTGTACAGCACCAGCAAGAACGGCAGCATTCCCATGATGAAGTTCGCTCGTTTAAAACCTCCGGTACGTCTCTGTACCATGAGCGTGTGAATGGAAGCGACGGCAAAGAGCCACGGGATGAAAGATGAATTCTCTACCGGGTCCCATCCCCAAAATCCTCCCCAGCCGAGCGTTTCATACGCCCAGAATCCACCGAGCGTAATCCCCACGCCGAGGACAGCAGAAGTGAAAAGAGTCCACGGGACGGCTACCTTTGCCCAGTTGTCATAGTCTTTTCTCAACATGCCCGCAAAAGCGAGCGCGAAGGGAACGGCAGTGGATGCGAATCCCAGAAACAAGATCGGAGGATGAATGATGATCCAGAGGTTATTGAGGAGGGGATTGAGGCCTCTTCCATCGGTCGGCATGAACCCGGCAGGTACTGTCTGCGGCCATGTCTGCCAGACGTGCTCGAAGGGATTCTTCACTACCGCCATGAGGATTAGGAATGTGGCTATCGACGAGAAAATTCCCATGACAGAAGATTCGAAACCGCGTTTTCTCGAATAAGCCATGAGAACCAGGCCGATGATTGCCGTGTACATCGTCCACAGCATGAAGCTTCCTTGCTGACCAACATAGAACGTTGAAATCAGAAGCGGGGGATGAATCTCATAGGAGCTATAGCTCCAGATGTAGGTGTATTGAAACTGATGTGTGAGAACCAGATCCATCAGGTATCCAGCGGTGAAGATTACGAAAATAGCACCGACGTGGAATCCGATACGCGCTACTTTTAGAAATTTCTTGTCGCCGCTGAAAAAATTATATGTATATGCAAATGTGGCAGTCAGCATTCCGCCGAATGCCGCATAAATTAAAGCTCGGCCTAACATTGTTTGCCTTTTTTAGTTGTAACTCTTAGAGGCGCTCTCTTGGGAGGCCGCTTCGGGCCCGGTTTTGGACTGGTATTTGGAAGGACATTTAGTGAGCACATCGGATGCCTGGAACACGCCGCTTTCGTAACGGCCCTTTGCTACTATATTGGGAGCGATGTCGAAGTTATTTGGCTTTGCCCCCGCCAACACTACAGGGAGTATCGTGTGCTGGTCATCCATCATGTAGAAGTGAAATGTATTTGTCGTAGGATCATAAAAGGACTTCATCGTTTTTACCCAGGAACCCTTCACCTGCACGGTTCTGTGTGTCTGTTCCGCGACCTTGGCGGAAACATAAGCGATATTATTCTGCATGAACGAGATCGCACCGAATACGACGAACGCTGCGATGACAATTCCGCCAATTATGTATTTTGCCTTCATTTCATATTCTCCTTTTCAGACTCATGCTGCTCGTACAACTCATTCACCTTCTTATCTAAACGATACAAATAAATAAAAATTCCAAGCCAGATCACTAAAACTATTATAAGGACGATGTAAAGAGAATGCGTATTTAGGAAGTTATATAGGGAGCCCATTTAGTCGATCTCCGTGTGATTGTTGTACGACAATAAACCTATCCTAGACCTCAGGTTGAATAGCCAGATATAAAGAAAAGTAAAGCCGATAAGGGAAGCATAAAAGACATATCTCATGCTAGCTTCCATGTACATTTTGCCGTTAGCGTTGAGGATCGGCGCGGGTGAGCCTTCTCCCGGATGCAATCCAGTCATCATCCTCGGCATTATAAAGACGAAGAATGGCACCGTGACGAAGGCCACGATGGAGTAGACTGCCGACAATGTCGCGCGTCTCTCCTCGACCTCGAGCGCGCTGCGGAGCGAGAAGTAAGCACCATATATCAGAAGGAGTACAAAGATTGATGTCTCTCTCGGGTCCCAGTTCCAAAAACTTCCCCAGCTGAACCTGGCCCAAATGGACCCGGTCAGAGTGGCGAGTATACTGAACGCGAATCCCAATTCAGCTGCCGACGCTGATTTGATATCATGCTTCATGTCCTTTTTTCTCAGGTACATTATCCCGTACCACATCGACATGAAGAAAGCCAAAACTGCCAGCCATGACATCGGAACGTGGAAATATATTATTCTTGCCTTAGCACCGAGACCGGGAATGTATCCTATCGGCATAGATATGCCCACTGCAAGGACGGCGGCGATCCATAAACCTATGGCTATTTTCATCCAGTTTTTCATCTAATCTCTCCAAACAAAATCGAACAAAATAATCGAAACCGTAGTAACGACGACACAGTATGAAAGGAGTATTTTGAAATCTCCGGCCGCCTCCCCGAAAGTGGCCCCTTCCACCGATAACCTAGTAGCATCGATCACGCTCATCAAAAGTGGTAACAAAATTGGGAACGAAAGCACGGGATAGAGGGTTCCCTTAGAATTTGCCTTCGAAATTATCGCCGCGATGAAAGTCGAGGCGGTCGAGAGACCGAAGGTTCCCATTAATACAGTGATAAGGAAAATCAGCGGCGACTTCACGACGAAGGCGGGCATCGTTAACATATATGCCAGGATTATCATTGCGTTTAGGACGTAGATGAGTAGGGAATTGAAGAGGAGCTTTCCGATCAAAACGGAAGACGGCTCAACCCATAACTGGAGGGTCATGGTTGTGCCTCGTTCCTCTTCGCTCACGAACGAACGGGAAAGTCCGCTCATCGCGGCAAAGAACACGATTATCCAGAGGATACCTGCGGACAAGCTTGGAGTGACAGTCTCGCCCGCCGTCGAGAAAAGAATAATCGCAAGCGTGACGACGACAAACATTATGAGGGAGTTGAGCGCGTAGCGCGTTCTTAACTCGCTGTAAAGATCCTTGCTGAATATTGCAACGGCACCACTCATCTCGCCTAAGATAGCCCCCAACTGCTTCATCTTCAAGGAAGTACAATTAATCCGAAGTGTATTGAAGCCTGTGTTTTTCCTTGGAGACCTCCCGCCAAAGTATTAAATTTACACGCTTAACCGCACAACTATGCTTTGTGATGCGCGGGATAATCTGGAGAGGTGCGAGAGTGGTTGAATCGGCTCGCCTGGAAAGTGAGTTACCGTCAAAAGCGGTACGTGGGTTCGAATCCCACCCTCTCCGCTCGATTCTATAGCTCTGAAAATCTCGGATTGTTCTTCTGAAAATCACTGGAGAGGTGCGAGAGTGGTTGAATCGGCCGGTCTCGAAAACCGGAATACCCTTCGGGGTATCGAGGGTTCGAATCCCTCCCTCTCCGCGAGATAGTTCAAGATAAGTTGGGGCGTTCAGTCGTCTCCTCGTTCTTCGGGATGAAAGGCTCGGGGAGAGATGCCTGTGAAATGCAGAGAAGGCGATTGAAGACTGACCGAAGGAGTTTACCTGACGTAAGAGCCCACATTTGAGAGGGCGAATCATTTTGTGATGACTTTGTGTCGAGGTGCTAGAGGCTGACTCAATGTCGCAGTCTCGTGAGTGGCTTCTACTACGTGTACTCTGAAGCGGTCTTGGGCGAAGCGGACACAATGCATCATCCGGAAAATTTGCCGTCAGTCGTGAAGGTAAATTCTACAGACCCTGGTCAAGGAGAAGATTTGGTTCCTTTTCAAATCAAAGAACTTTGCCGATTATTTCGGCGTTGGCGATTGCTCAAGCTCTCGCGTCGCAAAATGTCTCTTTTTGAGGTAAATATCTCCTCGAGTGGCGGCCCTCCTTTGTAGCACCAATCTTAGATTTCATTTTCCATCACCGTGCAGAAAGCCAATTCTTGATTTTTACTAATGGCAGGAATATCTTGGTGTCGTGTTTAGAGGCCGGCATGAGTAACGACGATTTCGATTTCACATTCGACGACGAAGAGTACGACGAATTTGAGAAGCGCAATATCAACGAAGAGATAAAGCGCCTCCGAAGGGAGGAGCCTACCTTCTCAAGCATCGCAGCGCTTGAGGAAATAATCGATTACTTCATGAGTCAGGATAAGTACGAAGATGCTCTGTTCTTCGCCAACAAGCTGATCGCCGTGATGCCGGTCAGTTCGGAGAATTGGTTCCGCCGCGGTGAGATTCATGAAACACTTGGTAAGTTTGAGGAAGCCCTCGAAGATTATTCGAAAGCCTTGGAGTTCAATCCAATTGAGGTTGATGCTCTGATAGGGAGATCGAGTTGCCTGCAGATGCTTGACAGGTTCGAAGAAGCTCTCGACAGTATTGAGCGCGCGCTTGCCCTCGAGCCAGGCAGCTATGAAGCCCTCATGAATCAGGGGGTGATACTCGAAAAGCTTGCCAGATATGATGAGGCATCAAAGGTTTTCAAGTATCTCACGGATCTCGATCCGGGCGACAAAGATGCGTGGTTCGAGCTGGCCTACTGTTACGACTACCTCGACCAGCCTGAAAAGTCGCTTAGGTGTTACGACAAGGTCATAGAATTTGATCCATACAATCACCGGGCATGGTATAATCGAGGGATCTCGCTGAACTCCCTGGGCAAGTACCAGACTGCCGTCGAGAGCTACGAGATGGCGATCGCCATAGACGAAAAATTCAGCGCCGCCTGGTATAACCGGAGCAACGCTTTACTTAGCATGGGCAAGCTCCGAGAGGCGATCGAGAGCTATAAGACAACTCTTAAGTATGAACCGAAAGATGTCGCATCGTGGCACAACATGGCTACTGCCTACGAGGAACTAGGAGAGTACCGGGACGCCGTCAGGTGCTACGGGGAAGCCTTGAAAATCGATCCCGCCCACGTGGAGTCGCTTTTTGGCAGAGCAGTCTGCTACGATGCCATGAGCATGTATCGGAAGGCTTTGACCGATTTCACAAAAGCGGCGGACCTTAATCCAACTGATCCGGAAATTTGGCACGCGCGCGGCGATGTCGAGTTTACGTTGGATCTATTTGAGGCGTCTGCCGCGAGCTATCGCAGAGTGATCGATCTCCAGCCTGATAACGTCGACGGATGGCTGGACTTCGCTGACTCACTTACTGAATGTGGCTCGTACCAGGACGCGCTGGTTGCCTACAACAAGGTTATCGCCATGTCCCCGGACTGGAGCGAAGCTTATTACCAGAAGTGCAAGTGTTGTTTGCAAACCGGTTTGTTCCAGGAGGCTATCGGAAGCGCCAAGCGGTCGCTCGAGTTGGAGCCGCATAAGATTAACACCTTTTTTCAGGATTTCGGGCAGATACAGCACTCCAATCCGCAAATCTTAATCAAGTTTGTGTTTCCCGTATACGAATGGCTGGTTAATGAGAAGAAATATAAAGACCCACGCTAAACTTGTCGGCATAATCGGGCATCCCATAAGTCACAGCTGGTCGCCCGCGATTCACCAGGCCGCGTTCAAATTCACAAAACAGAATTATGACTACGCGGCGTTTGATGTTCTTCCGAAGAATCTACGGGAGGCAATGAAGGGGATTCTTGCACTGGGCATAGTCGGATGCAATGTCACCGTGCCCCACAAAGAAGCCGTCATAGAGTTTCTTGACGAGGTTTCTGCGGACGCAAGGCTTGTGGGAGCGGTAAACACGGTCTATGTTGAAGATGGAACCCTGTTTGGTCACAACACGGATGTAGACGGCGTCGTTGAAGCTCTAAAGCCGTTTAAAGAGCAGGTGGCGAACCATCCTGTCACGGTTTTCGGCGCCGGTGGGGGAGCGCGTGCTGTCGTTTATTCTCTGATAACATATTTCAAACCCAGTGAGATATTCATCGTTAACAGGGACGCGTCGAGGGCCGAACTACTCAAGAAATTTTTCGCCGACTCGCAGAACTACCTAAACATTAGGATCGATGAGCTCCACAACCTCAATGAGGCCGATGCCATCGCGAAGAGCAAACTTGTCGTGAACGCGACTCCGGTCGGCATGTTCCCGGAGGTGGGGGAAAGCGTGATGCTGGATGATTCCGCTGACCTGGAGGGAAAGATCTTCTTCGATTTGGTTTACAATCCGGTCCATACAGAGTTCCTGAAAACCGCGCGCAAAAGGAATGCGATTATCGTAAGCGGGCTTGAGATGTTGTACCACCAGGCGGCGAAGGCTTTCGAGCTTTGGACCGGGATGGCTATGCCTCTGGATAGAATAAGGGCCGAGCTTGATCGCAAGTTTCTCGATGAGGGCAAGCCCAGGCAGAAGAAACAGAAAGCGCAAAAGAGCATCGCCGGCGAAGAGCATATTTGACGCTCGTACTGCCGCGAATGAGCGAGCAGGGGGCCTTCCTTTATTTTCGTAGAAGAGCTGTTATTATGATCAGAGCGTCTTCTACGGGTGCGTCCGAGATACTTCCCCCCGTATGTGATGCGACACTCGTCATGAGGCGAGCAGCGGCGCTGTGAATTTCTTCCGTCATTTCGATTGATTCAGATATAATGTTTAAGCACTGGATTGAGCTCAGTAAACCATCGTTCAGGCCCGAAAGGCTTGAATAAGCGTATGCCTTTGCTACGGCTCTTCGAGCGCAGACGCGGGCTTTCCCGTCGTTCCCGTCCAGTCCCGCATCGCGTGCCATAGCAAGTTCGATCTCAATGTCTCGCGGAAGCGCCATTTGTTCCGTTCCTCAGATAATCCGCGAGATATTTGCCAGTGTAGGATGCCTTTGACTTCATAATCGTTTCTGGAGGTCCTTGTGCTACTATCGTGCCACCTCCGGCACCGCCTTCCGGACCGAGATCGATCACCCAGTCCGCGCACTTGACCACATCAAGATTGTGTTCTACGATGATGACCGTATTTCCCTTGTCGACGAGTTTGTGCAGCAGGTCAAGAAGTATCCTGATGTCTTCGAAGTGCAGCCCGGTGGTCGGCTCATCGAGTATGTAGAGTGTCTTGCCTGTGGCGACCTTGGAAAGCTCCGTGGCGAGCTTAACTCGCTGCGCCTCGCCTCCGGAGAGCGTCGTGGATGATTGTCCGAGACGAAGGTAGCCGAGGCCGACATCCACCATTGTCTGAAGCTTTCTGTTAATCGATGGGATATCCTCGAAGAGCTGAGCGGCCTCCTCGACAGTCATCTCGAGTACATCGGCTATCGTCTTTCCCTTGTATTTCACGTCGAGGGTCGCGGCGCTGAATCTTTTCCCGTTGCATACTTCACACTTGACGTAGACATCGGGGAGGAAACTCATCTCGATTTTTCTCATCCCATCGCCTTCGCAGGCCGGGCAGCGTCCTTCTTGAACGTTGAACGAAAACCTACCGGGTCGGTAACCTCGTAGTTTCGACTCCGGAAGCTGCGAGAACAAATCTCTTATCGCGGTAAATACTCCGACGTAAGTCGCGGGATTGGAACGCGGAGTCCTGCCAATCGGCGACTGGTCGACGTCGACGACCTTGTCGATGAGTTCCATCCCGGTTATCTCTTTGTATGGAAGGGGCTGGTCGGACATTCTATAAAACCGTTTGCCCAGTATCCTGTAGAGAGTATCATTGATCAGCGTGGATTTTCCCGATCCACTCACACCGGTAATGCAGACGAAGAGTCCAAGAGGGAATTTGACATCGACATCCCTAAGATTATTTCCTGAAGCGCCCTTCAATGATAGGTAGGCGTCGTTCGGCTGTCTTAGAAGTTCCTTCGGCCTTACCGGTATCTCTTTCTCATCGCGCAGGTATGCTGCCGTCAATGACTCCTCTTTTTCCGAAAGTAGTTCCTCGAAAGTTCCTGCCTTGACGACGCGTCCCCCATGCTCGCCGGCCCCCGGGCCGAGGTCCACTATGTAATCGGCATTCTCCATTGTCTCACGGTCATGTTCAACAACGATAACGGTGTTGCCGAGGTCACGGAGGGACTTGAGTGAGTTGATTAGGCGAACGTTATCGCGCTGATGAAGCCCGATGGATGGTTCGTCGATTACGTACAGAACGCCTGTCAGTTGGGAGCCGATCTGAGTCGCGAGCCTGATTCGCTGCGATTCTCCCCCGGATAAGGTCCCTGAAGGGCGATTCAGGTTGAGATAGTCGAGTCCGACGTTGAGCAGAAACTTCAGCCTGGTTCTTATCTCATGCAGGATTGGTTGAGCTACTTTTTGACTCCGTTTTGGGAGTGTCAACGCGTCCATAACATTACTCACCCTGTCGATGGGATCTTTGACAACTGAGTTTATAACAAGCTCGTCCCCGTTATTTTCCACCACACGGACAAACCGGCTTTCCGCCCTCAACCTTGTCCCGCCACAAGCATTACACTCGCTGAAGGGGAGGTGAGCCTCGATATCCGCCGCCTGCTTGCCGAAATAGACTTCGAAGTCGAGCTGCTTGAGCATCGGAACAAGCCCTTCGAACTTATTGTTCAGGTTTGAAATCGAGACTCCGGCAAACTTTATTCCTTTCTTGCTCTCCTTCAGGTTCTTGCCGTAAAAAATCAAATCCCGGACTGCAGAGTTGAGCTGCTCGAAGGGTGTATTGGTATTCACGCCATGCGGCTCGAGGAGGCTATTGAGCATGCTCATCAAGAAAAAGTCGTCCCGCTTAGGAAAGAGGAGGGCTCCTTCGGTTATCGACAATTTGGGATCGACAACAATTGCCTCTGGATTGATGTCGCGGCTCAGTCCGGTCCCGCCGCAAGTGCGACACATGCCGAATTTTGAATTGAAGGAGAACGAGTTCGGCGCGAGGTCTGGATAACTCGTCCCGCATTTCGGACACGACTTTAAACGGCTGAAGAATGTGTCCTTTTTTGCTTCGTTCTCATGAACGATAACTGTGCCGGAGCCTCGTTCTAATCCGATCTTTAAAGACTCGCGGAGCCGCGACGATGACTTAGCCTGAATCTTCAATTTGTCGACCACAAGTTCGATGTTGTGCGTTCCGTACCGGGAAACTTCCATCCCTTCCTGAAGATCCTTCAGGACGCCATCCACTCTTGCCTGCACGAAACCTTCCGCCATGAGTTCTCGAAACAGTTCTCTGTAATGTCCCTTCCGTCCAATCACCAGAGGGGCGAGGAGCAAGATATTGCGATTGGCAAAATTGCTTAAGATAGTCTGATGAATCTGATCGGGAGTCTGCTGCTGCACCGGAATGTTGCAGTTGACGCAAAATTGCGTGCCGACTTTCGCAAAGAGTAAACGGACGTAATCGTAAATCTCCGTCACTGTTCCGACTGTCGAATGAGGATTGGTGCTGATTGTCTTCTGTTCGATAGCCACTGATGGACTGAGACCCTCGATCAAATCCACGTCGGGACGTTCGAGGATTTGTAAGAATTGGCGGGCGTATGCCATCATAGTTTCCAGGTAGCGCCTCTGACCTTCGGCATATATCGTGTCGAATGCGAGCGACGATTTGCCGCTTCCGCTCAGTCCAGTTATTACTATGAATTTCTCCCGGGGAAGATCGAGATCAATGGATTTGAGATTGTGCTGTCTGGCACCTCGAATCACTATGTTGTCCAAAGCGTTCTTTGGATTTTCGCCTGGTATTCTTTTCATCCGAATCCCAAATTTATCCCTGATCCGCTCCAATTTCAATCCAAAACATCGCACTCTCCACGGCATGTGGGGCACAAAATGAATCAACCCATGGCGCGTTTCGAGTCCCAGTGGCGCGATGGCATCCTTAGCCAACTGAGTAGAAAGATTCTTAAATTATGCTGATATGGAAACTATTGATTGCGCGGTAATTTACGAGTGGGAATACGACGATGATTTCGTATCGATATTGTCGAACAAGTTGTCGGCAATGAACATTACGCACAGAGTCTTCCATGCGGGCGAACTCAAAGGCACTCTCGATAAGGTGAAGGAAAGGGAGCTCAACTTCCGTTGTGTTCTCGACCGTGCGTCCGATGTCGATGAAAATGCGGAGGCTCTCGTTACAATGCTAAGGCGGAGGGGGACACGCATAGTGAACGATCCCGTCGAGATCCGGCACGCCTCTGACAAAGCATCCATGCATCTTGAGTTTATAACCGCCGGCATCTATGTCCCGTACACTATAATCATTTCGCCGTATAGCACTCAGAGGGAAGTCAAGCTGAGTATCGGAGAATTGGCGCGCCTGGGCCGACCGTTCATTATCAAACCGGCAAATACTACCGGGGGCGGTATAGGGGTCGTCACCGGTGCGGAAGGTCTTCAGGAGGTCATCGAAACGAGGCAGCATAACAAAGACGACAAATATTTGTTGCAGAAAAAGGTCGAGCCGATTCAGACGAACGGGCGCCGCGCGTGGTTCAGGCCATTCTATGTTTTCGGAAAAGTTCTCATCTGCTGGTGGGACGATCAAACTCATCTTTACTATGAAGCGACTGAGGATGAAATATCGCGATTTGCTTTGAGTGAGGTCGACAAAATAGTTCGGAGGATACACGACGTCTGCAAGTTGGAATTCTTTTCGACGGAAATCGCGTTGTCAGAAGACAGGCAGTTCATCGTTATAGATTATGTCAATGAGATGTGTGATATGAGAATAAAGTCGAAACATTACGACGGCGTCCCCGACACCGTTGTCGAAGAGATAGCGGCGCGATTAGCTGTCGGGGTTCGCGAACTCATTGAGCAGAGGAAGCAAATTTCCGCATGATGTCGGAAACGTTATCCGTGCTTGAAGATGACTTCAATGATGCTGTCTTTTCGGTTGTCGACGTTGAAACTACCGGCACTATGGCGGCTGACGAAAGGATAATCGAGTTTGCCGCCTACAAGGTGCATCGCGGAAAGATAATCGACGAATATTCGACGCTGGTGAATCCCGGTCGACACATTCCGAATTTCATTCGGAACATGACGGGCATAAGCAACGACATGGTCTATGGTGCGCCACAGTTCAAGGACATTGCGCTACCGATCAGCAGGTTTCTGGAAGGCTCGATCTTCGTCGCTCACAACGCTCAGTTTGACTACTCTTTTGTCCGCAGCGAAATGAACAAGGCTGGGTTCGGACTGGATATACCGCATCTTTGCACCCGGAAGCTCAGCTCACGGGTCTTTCCTCAGCTTCCCAGGAAAGCGCTCGATCAGGTTTGTCATCACCTCGGGATAAAAATCAGCGGGCGGCATCGCGCGTACGGTGACGCAAGGGCGACGGCTCATCTTCTCATTGAACTACTTGAGTTTGTGAGAGAGCGGCATGAGGTGGTTAGTCTTGAAGAGCTGCTCAATTTTCAGAACATCCCGCAACGGATCGACAGGCATCAGAACCAGAACGTGTTCAAGTCGGCCATGAAAGCGGTCCCGAATGCTCCGGGAGTCTATCTGGTTCACGATTCCGACGACGAGATCGTTTACGTCGGCAAAGCCAAGAACCTGAAGCTCAGGATGGCTTCCTACCTGACTGAGAACGCGAGAGACGCGGCGAAGGTTCGCAAAATGCTCAGCACGGCCAGGAGGCTTGAGTGGGAACAAACTTCGTCAGAATTAAGCGCCTTCATGAGGGAGGTCCAGCTCATAAGGCGACATCGACCGCGCTTCAACTCTCAACTTGTCAACCCGAGGCGATTTCCATTTATCAAGTTATCTACCGAGAGAAGATTTGAAAGGCTCGACCTTGTCTATGAGCTGGCTGAAGACGGTAGATACTACGGTCCGTTCGAAAGCTCGTTCGTAGCAGAGCAGGTGCTTTACGCGGCAGACAAGTACTTCAAACTCGTGAAGTGCGAGAATGATTTTGTCGAGCCCTTTGATCCGTGTCTCTATTTCTACATCGACAGATGCGCCGCGCCTTGCAAGGGAGATGTAACCGCCGAGACTTATAACTTGGAAGTCGAAGCCGCCGAGGAATTCCTGAGTGGCTCCTTTGAGAAGCTTGTCGCAGAGTTGCGTTTCAGACTCGACGAGTTGTCGAAGAAACTTGAATTCGAAGATGCTGCCGTTGCCCGCGACCAGATCGAGATTATCGAGCGAATGTCCTCTAAACTGAGACTCCTAAATGGCCCGATAGGGAAGGCGAACTTCATTTGCGGCTGGACTAATGAAGGGACCATTGAATTGTATAGGGTGAGCAGGGGACTGGTGTTTGGGCCGGTAAAGAGCGGAGGGAACGAGTTGGACCCGGCGCTTGAATTCCTGAAAAATAAATCGGAAAGTATCACAAGCGATTTTGTCCCTCTTAGGATCCTACTGAATTACGCGATGAAGAATCAGGACGGTTTCTTCAAAATCGATACAGGCGGTATAGGGAACGGCGAGGAGATCCTGAGCAAAATAAAAACCGCTGCCGGTCTCTGACCGGACAGCGGTTAAGCAATTCGGAGAAGCAGGCCTTTATAGTTGGCTAATGAACTCCTTGGCTCTCGCAGCGTACTGGGATTTCGGGTCTTTGCTGATAAGCTCTTCCCAAATTGTTCTCGCCTCAGGCTTGTTGCCCATATGGACGTACGACATTCCAAGCATGAGATAAGCCGCGCCGGTCTTATAACTGTGGCCAAAAGACAAAACAGACTTGAAGGCGTTTGCCGCGTCGGTGTATTTCTGCTGGGCGTAATAGCATTCCCCCATCCAGTACACAGCGTTGCTCGTCATGTTCGGCAGTACTTTGCTGTTGCTTAGGCCGCTGAATATTGCCAGAGCTTCGTTGTACTTCCGGGTCTTGAAGAGATCTAATCCCTGATTGTAATACTGCATGAATTCCGCCTGAGTTGAGATCGGTCCGATCCCGTTTCCGAGTGAAGCTCGTTCCGCATCGGCATTCCTCGCGCTAAGATCTCGGTTGATTTGCTTCTGAACAGTGAGTTCCGAATCAAGCTGGTTCACGCGAGCCTGAAGATCCTGAAGGTCCTGCCATTGCTGGCTGCTTTGTCCGAGTCTCGAGGTAAGGTCGGCGACCTTGGCGTTCAACGCTTTCTTATCCTGCTCAAGTTGTGTCACGGATTTTCGAAGTTGCATGTTATCGGTCTGCAACTTCTGGTTCTCGAAGTTCAATGAATCCGCGCTGGCCTTTGATGTTTCGACGCTCGACCCGCATCCGGAAAGCAGGAGGTTAGCTGCGAATAGTAAAGCTACAAACACAAATGATGCCCCATGCAGTGATCGTTTCATAAGGATTTCCCTCCTCAAGATTAAGATTAAAATTCGAATGAAATTAGACAAGGGTACTTTAAAAGTCAAGAAAGTAGAGGACGAATTGTTCCGTGTCACATTAGACCGCAATCAGTCGGACATCATCAAGTGGTACATGGACAAGATTACAAGCGCGTCACAGTTAGCATTTATTTCAGTATTTGAATAGATTCAGAATGAACAAAACCATCATATGAGATCGCACAAGCAAATGTCCTGGAAGCAAGCCTCGCGAGAATTCCATATATCAAGGAAGGCACGGGAGCAATTTCGGTTCGATGAAACTCTTTTTTCAATCACCGGAGACGTCATCTTTGTAAACCCGCGGGCGGCCCAGCGCTTCGCCACCCAACTAAACGAAAAACGGAAGAAGGAAGCCGCCGACAAAACCATGCGCCGCCGCGCCGTGGGCACCACGGTGACAGCAAGCGAAATAAATGCAATGGGGCTCTTCCATGAAGTGCTTCATTTCATCATAGCGAGTTATGAGAAGGACGTCAACCCGCACGTGTTCGATAAACTTGACGAATGGCTGTCTGCACGTATAGGGAAGAAGAAACTTTCGGAACTGCAGCACGCATTCCTTGACCAATTCCCGCCGACACCGGTTTATCGGAACGAGATAGATGCGCAGGCCTTCATGACGGCAAACCACTTAGGTCTGAACGGGAAGCAGCTCGTATTTGAAGAGCTCATTTTGCTCTGGCTTCAGAACCGAAATCCTGCTTTCGACGCGATTGCGGATCTGCTCGATGACTCGGTGCTCGATAAGAAGAGCGATTACAGAATAACGCTTTCCGAGAGCGACGCATTTTTCAGTATGCAGCCCGGTTACGGACCCGCCGATTCACCTCTGATAAAAATGCTCCTCGCTCCCATTGAGGCGAGCCCGGATTCGATAACCGGACAGCTCCAGTTCATCGCTGAAAACTGGGGGGACATTTTGAAAGATTCGCCGTTCCTGTCTAGAATCCTTCGCGCGATCGACTTCGTGAAGGAGGAAGGCAAATACTTCATGATGCTCGCGCAGGCACAGGCAGACAAAGCAAAGATTCCCAATGTCCGCCGTCCGGGCTTTGAAAGTTTTGGCGAAAGGGGAGCCGAGCCTGTGCTGAGGTTCCGGGGCACGGGTGCCGAGTACGAAGCTGAGAACTTCACCGCCGATTTGAGCTGGATGCCGCGACTGGTTCTAATCGCGAAGAATGCTTTCGTCTGGCTCGATCAGCTCAGCAAAAAATACCGTCGCCAGATCGACAGACTCGACCTCATTCCGGATGAGGAACTCGATATACTGTCGCGTCGAGGCTTCACCGGCCTCTGGCTCATTGGCATTTGGAAACGCAGTGAAGCCTCCCGTAAAATCAAGCATCTCAACGGCAATTCGGACGCGATCGCATCCGCTTACTCGCTGGCCTCTTATGACATAGCAGCGGAATTGGGAGGTGATCACGCTTACCGCAACCTTAAGGACAGAGCGTGGCGCTTTGGAATTCGGTTGGCGAGCGACATGGTGCCGAACCACATGGGTATAGATTCAAGCTGGGTGGTTGACCATCCTGACTGGTTCCTCTCTGCCGATTACCAGCCGTATCCGAACTACGCGTTCAACGGACCTGATCTGAGTGGAGACGATCGGGTTGGAATCTTCCTGGAAGATGGTTACTGGAGTAAGAGTGACGCTGCCGTGGTTTTCAAGAGGCTTGACAGGTGGACCGGCGACGTGAAATATATTTACCATGGTAACGACGGCACGCACATGCCTTGGAACGACACAGCACAGCTCGATTTCACAAAACCCGAAGTGCGGGAGGCCGTTATTCAGGCAATCCTTCACGTGGCCAGGATGTTTCCGATAATCAGGTTTGACGCCGCGATGGTATTAAGCAAGAAGCATTATCAGCGTCTCTGGTTTCCTGAGCCTGGCACCGGCGGCGCTATACCTTCACGGTCCAATTTTTCAATGACTAAGGATGAATTCGACGCAGCCATACCTGTTGAATTCTGGAGAGAAGTTGTCGACAGGGTTCAGCAGGAAGCGCCCGATACACTTCTCCTGGCGGAGGCGTTCTGGCTCATGGAAGGCTATTTCGTTCGGACCCTTGGAATGCACAGGGTTTATAACAGCGCCTTCATGAATATGCTTAAGCGTGAAGATAATGCCGGCTACCGCCAGGTTGTCAAGAATGTGCTTGAGTATAATCCGCAGATATTGAAACGGTTCGTTAATTTCGTGAACAATCCGGACGAAGAGACAGCGATCGCCCAGTTCGGAAAGGATGACAAGTATTTCGGCGTATGCGTTCTGATGGCAACCATGCCGGGGCTTCCGATGTTTGGGCACGGTCAGGTTGAGGGGCTGACCGAAAAATACGGGATGGAATTTAAGCGAGCTTACCGTGACGAGAGTGAGGACGAGAATCTCGTCGCGAGACACGATCGAGAAATTTTTCCATTACTGAGAATGAGGCAATACTTCAGCGAGGTCGACAATTTTCTTCTGTATGACTTTTTTGTTGGAGACGGCCAGGTGAACGAAGATGTCTTTGCCTACAGTAATCGAATTGGGAATGAAGGCAGCCTGGTGGTTTACAATAACCGCTATGCTCATACTGCCGGATGGGTAAAGATGTCGGTCGCGTTCCGCGATTCTTCCGGAAAGCTGGTTCAGAAGAATCTTGCCGATGGCTTGTCGCTTTCTAAGAGGCAGACTAGCTATACTATTTTTCGCGACGTTATCAACGGCGTTGAGTATATAAGAGCTACCGGATCTATCAGGCGGGATGGCTTATTCGTTGAGCTCGGGGCTTATAAATACAACGTTTTCGTCAATTTCAGGGAAGTTTACTCAACAAAAGAATTGCCTTATGATGAGGTATGCCGGTCTCTAAACGGGCGCGGTGTCAATTCCGTCGAGGAAGAACTTTGGCTTATGAAACTCCGTGACGTTCACGCGGCATTTTACGAGGCCTTGAATGGCGGAAGCCTCAGATACCTGGTCGAAGGTATGAGTGGTGGCAAGTTGAAGCGAGATAGGGCGAAAGCCTTCCGCGAAAAAGTCCAGCGTCTTGATACCGCTGTCAGCATGTACCGTCATTCGGCGGGAAGGGTGGCGGGAGATTTTGACATCAATTTCTACAGAGCGCTTGCCGGTGTTGTGATTTTTCTACAAGGGAGTGAATCGGCTGGCCATCTACGAAAAATAATGCGACCTGACCATGGTAACTCGTTGATAGGACTACGTGTTGAGTTCCTTTATTTCTTCTTAAGGATATTGACTTCGGATGGCGCGGAGCTACATAATGGCGGAGCGTGCAAGGAGGTTTCGGAGCTCCGCTTGGGCGGTCAGACTAAGGCGTGTTTCTTGGATCTCGGAGTTGAAAGTGGAACTGCGGAGTATGAACTCAACCTTGCGTGTGTCTTATGTGACGCCTTCGGTGGGCCGTTGCGATCCGACAAGGATCGTGCGGGGGAGCTGTTATTAGCGGCTTTGAAAAAGGAATCTGTCCGCGATATTCTCTCTGTGCATGAGTACGAGGGCGTTTGGTGGTTCAACAAAGAGAGATTCGATGATTTTGCCGCATATTTTGTGTTTACCGCGTGTGTCGAATTTTTGGCTGCTCATCATGATCTAGGTCTCGAGAAGGCGGCACCGCAATTGGTAGAGCTCGTGAAGTGGGGAGCGGCAATAAACCGGCTTGCTTCGAAATCAGGATACAGATTTGATGAGTTTGCAGAGGCATTGAACGAAAAGATTCAGGTTTAGTCAGAGACGGCAAAATCAATTGCCTTCTGAGGGGTAACGGAGACCCAAATGAAATCCACGCTCAAAGATATAGAACAATTAAGAAGAGATTATTCTGGTGAAGAGCTGAATGAATCGAATGTTGAACGCGATCCGCTCCGGCAATTTCAAAGGTGGATGGAAGGTGCCTTGAATGCAGGTGTGCTGGATCCTCATGCGATGACGTTGGCAACTGTCTCAGCGGAAGGAAAGCCATCGGCACGTATAGTCCTTCTGCGGGCAATTAGCGAAGGCGAGTTCACGTTCTACACCAATTACGAGAGCCGAAAGGGAGGAGAAGTTGCAGGTAACCCGAATGTGGCACTAGTCTTTTTCTGGCTCGAGCTTGACAGGCAGATCCGAGTAGAAGGGCAAATTTCCACTGTTGGCGAAGCTGAGTCCGATAGGTATTTCGCTTCACGTCCAAGGGGAAGTCAGATCGCCGCATGGGCGTCTAAACAAAGCGGAGTCATTTCGGGGCGCGAGGAGTTGGAGAGAAAGTTCCGCGAAATGGAGGCGAGATTTTCGGGTAAGCTTGTGCCGAGACCGGAGAACTGGGGAGGAATGAAGGTCAGGGCCAACAAAATAGAATTCTGGCAGGGAAGGCCCAGTAGGCTCCATGACAGAATTCTGTATACTCTCCAATCTGATGGGAGCTGGGCGATTAGCCGACTCGCTCCGTAAATGTTGCAGACATTCCGCTTAACGCCGGATTTTTTCCTCTCCATCATGCTGGAAATTTTCATTTTTATCTGCAATCTTTAACTCACCGTGCTCACAAGTATTCTTGTCATGATATTTCTCCTTGGTCTGGCCTTTGTTCTGTCTGCGGCCGAAGTGGCTCTGTACACGATCACGAGTTCGGGCGAAAAGCCCAAGGGAAAGATAACCGCAAGGTTGTTCAAATCGCCGCAGCTGCTTCTCTCGACGATCCTCGTATCCAATGCCGTTTCCGTATTCATGTTTACGCTCATTGGAGCATCTGTGGCAGTCTACATTGCCTCTCTGATTTCAATAAACAAGATAGTTGCGGTCGGGATTGAAGTAGTGACCGTCTCCGGGCTTTTGATATTTTTTGCGGATGCCGTGCCCAAGATAGTGGCCCTCCGCAACGCTAAGCTTGTTCTCAGTCTCAGTCTTCCTCTGCTTTTGATTTTGCTCGTGGTCGAAAGCCCGATAGTTTATCCTCTCAATTCCTTTCTCTCTCGTATCACATCAAAAAGGCGAGGGTTGGGAGTAACCATAGACAATAGAAGATTGAAGACGCTGTCGAAAATTGCGGGGACGACCGGAGTGATGGAAGAGAATGAAGCCGAGCTGTTAAGGAAAATTTCGTACCTTGGCGAGCGAACCGTAAGGGATACTATGACCAGTCGCGAGGAAATAATTTCGATATCCGACAAGGCGGGATTCGATGAAGTCGCCGAGAAGTTCAGGAGGAGCGAGCATTCTAGGTTGCCGGTCTACTCCGGTTCAAACGAGAATGTTGTCGGCATACTCTATGCGAGGGATTTTCTAACGATAGTGAGGAGGAAAACCGGTCGAAAGAGGTTTACCGCAGGGTCGCTTATGAAATCCCCTGTGTTCGTGCCCGAGACTCAATCTCTCGAAAAGTTGATCGAGACTTATAGAATCAACAGGCGGCACATCGCCGTTGCGGTCGACGAATTCGGAGGGCTTTCGGGTATTGTCACGCTATCTGACGTCGTCAGGGAAATCTTCGGCACGAGCGCCGAGATGCCGAGGGAAGGGGCTAAGCTGACGCGCCTTCAAGACGGTACTTATCTCGTAAAAGGAAGCGCGAGACTCGATGAGCTTGGCGCACAGTTGGGACCGTTCGACATTGATTACGAGCCAGGCAGCACGGTCTCTTATCTACTGGTGAAGTCCCACGGCTCTGTTCCTCGCGTCGGCAGCAAGATTCGCGTCGGCAATTTTGAATTTGAAGTGGTCCAATCCACACCCAAAGCGATTTTGCAAGTTAGACTCAGGCAGTTATATTCAAAATCCGTGGAGGACTATGACTGAGCTGAAACATATCGTCTTTCTCACCGGGTTCATGGGAAGCGGAAAAAGTACGATTGGCCCGCGGCTTGCTCGCAAGATCGATTATGATTTCAGAGATCTCGACAAAATAATTGAAGAATCGGAGGGCGCTTCGGTACCGGAAATTTTCCGCACTCAAGGGGAAGCTTATTTTCGTGAGTCAGAGAATAGAGTCCTCAGAAAGCTTTCCGAAAGTGGTGGAAGGATTGTGGTGGCGCTCGGTGGTGGTACACTCACAAGCGAAAAATGCAGAAACATCGTCCGAGATTATGGCGTGCTTGTGTACCTTCAGGTGAGCCCACAGAAGGTTCTTGAACGAGTCGGAAGAAATCAGGAGAGGCCGATGCTCCTAGGCCCTGGTGGCGAAGTGCTGAGTGGCGTCGATCTCGCAGCGCGCGTCGAGTCTCTACTGTCCGATCGAGAGAAGTACTATCTTAATGCTGATTTTGTCGTCAATGCTACTGAAATGACTGTCACAGAGTGTGTTGAGGAAATTGCCTCGAAACT
This sequence comes from Bacteroidota bacterium, assembly GCA_021794075.1. GTDB lineage: Bacteria > Bacteroidota > Ignavibacteria > Kryptoniales > JAKASW01 > JAKASW01. The sequence goes on from JAJYRM010000017.1 coordinate 39,848, forward strand.
GAAGGGAAGTATTGAATGAAACCTTTGAGCTACCGGGTTAATTCATCCAGAATACCGGTTCTAATCGGAGATTCCGACTCGCCGCTATTTGCGGAGTTGCGTTCGGCCCAGAAGGCAGCGGTCGTAATTGATTCCAGATTTGCGTCTATTTACAAAAATCTTGCGGAAGGGATTAAGGGCGTGAACGGGACCGTTGTCGCCGATTTTTACGCGAATGAAGAGAACAAGAGTCTGAAAAAAGTCGAGGAACTCCTTACTTACTTTCTGGAGAGAGATATCCGAAGGGACTCGGTACTCTTTGCGATTGGTGGCGGGATAACGGGTGACCTCGCGGGTTTCGTTGCCGCAGTTTTTCAGAGAGGAATCAACTACGTCCAAGTCCCGACAACGCTTTTGGCCATGGTCGATAGTTCAGTAGGCGGGAAAGTCGGGGTGAATCACGCCGTTGGAAAGAACATGATCGGCGCCTTTCATCAGCCGGACACGATCATAATGAATACAAGTTTTCTCGAAACACTTCCTAAAGAGGAGCTTATCTGCGGGCTTGGGGAAATAGTTAAGTATGCTGTTCTCAACGGAGATCTGTTCTTCGATTTTCTCGAAAAAAATTACGTCCGCTTGCTGAACAAGGACAAGAAGCTCCTCCAGCGAATCGTAAGGATGTCTGTTGAAACCAAGAAACGCTACGTGGAGAAGGATGCCAAAGAAGCCGGCGTGAGGGCGCATCTCAATCTTGGACATACCATCGGCCATGCAGTCGAGGCCGCTACTAACTACTCCAAGTTCAAGCACGGTGAAGCCGTGCTTGTTGGGCTCGTCGCCGAGTCTCATATCGCAATGCATATGAAACTTCTCCGTCCGTCTAGTTTTGAACGGATACTCGGCATTGTGCGTCAGATCGCGGCGCAGCGAAACGACAAAGTGCCTCTTGACGACGTGCTTGGAAAACTCACATACGACAAGAAAGTGAAAGCTGGCAAGGTGCGATTCGTCTTGCCGACAGGCATCGGAAGGGTCGTGGTACGCGATGACGTGGCGACGAAGAATGTGGTCGACGCGATGAAGTTTGTCGCCGCGGACGGCCTGCTGAGCCTCGCCTGATAAATTCTTAACGGAGCATTTCTTAATGATAACGTACAAACAAAGTGGTGTAAACATAGACGAAGCGGAGAAACTTGTCAGGAAGATAAAGCCGCTAGCGAAGCAAACCTTTAATAAGAATGTCTTGTCCGAGATAGGCTTCTTTGGCGGATTCTACGACGCGAAGTTTCCCGGGTACAGAAATCCCGTCCTGGTCTCAAGCGTCGACGGTGTCGGAACAAAAGTGAAGATAGCGATAGAGATGGACAAGCATGATACGATCGGTCAGGACCTTGTCAATCACTGCGTCAATGACATCGGCGTCGGCGGTGCCGTGCCGCTTTTCTTCTTGGATTACTACGCGTGCGGGAGATTGAACGCGAGTGTTGCCGCAAAAGTGGTGAAAGGACTTTCGAAGGCCTGCAATGAAAATGGACTTGCGTTGATAGGCGGCGAGACTGCCGAGATGCCGGGAGTCTATGCCGACAGGGACTACGATCTTGCAGGGACGATAGTGGGCGTTGTCGACAAGAAAAGCGTTATTGACGGCAAGAAGGTCAGGAAAGGTGATGTCCTCATCGGCGTCGCCTCGACAGGGTTGCACACGAATGGTTACTCGTTGGCGAGGAAAACCCTCTTGTCTGAGTACCGTGTGGATAGTTACGTAGAGGAGCTGGGCACCACAGCCGGCCAAGCTTTGCTAAGAACTCACCGGTCGTACTTGAAGGTCATGCAGTCAGTCCGTAAGAAGTTCACCGTTCGCGGTATGGTCCACGTCACCGGAGGCGGGATAGAGGGAAACACTGTCAGAGTAATTCGCGAACCGATGAAGTTCGAAGTGTTCTGGGAAAATTGGGAAGTACCGCCGTTATTTCGGATGATTCAGAAGATTGGCAGAGTCCCGGACGGCGATGCAAGGAGAGCTTTGAACATGGGAGTAGGTTTGATATTAATAGTTCCGGCAAATGAAGCCGATGCCTTGTTGAGTTTTCTCAAGGCGATGCGCGAGAAAGCGTTCATCGTTGGAGAAGTGATAAGATAAGCCAACGCAGCCGCAACCGTCACCAGCTTCGCTGAAAGCAAAGCTGGTGACGGTCACATGCTGGATTCTTACCAGATCTTTGCCCTGACTCTGTCAGCTCTGTACATGGGGTCTCCCGGTTTAATGCCGAAAGCCACATAGAACGGAGGGAAGTCGGACAGGGGTCCGTTGCACCTGAACTCGTTAGGCGAGTGCGGGTCGACTATCAGTCGTTGTCGCAGGGCCTGCGGTCTGTCATTCTCGCGCCACATTTGTGCCCAAGCTAGGAAGAAACGCTGTTCTGGCGTGAAACCGTCAATCTTCCCTGGGCGAGGCTTTCCTTTGAAAGAATTCTCGAAGGCCTGGAATGCGATTGAGATACCGCCGAGATCGGCGATGTTCTCCCCCTCAGTAAGTTGACCGTTGACATGAAGCGAATCGAGAACCGTGTATGAATCAAATTGCTTCACAAGTACTTCGGCCTTTTCCTTGAAGTTTGCCGCATCCTTCTTGGTCCACCAGTTCTTCAGGTTTCCCTCCGCGTCGAACTGGCTTCCCTGGTCGTCGAAGCCGTGCGTCATTTCGTGACCTATGACGGCGCCCATGCCGCCGTAGTTAACCGCATCATCGGCATCGGGGTTAAAGAAAGGCGGCTGAAGTATGCCAGCGGGGAAGACGATTTCATTCATGGAAGGATCATAGTATGCGTTGACAGTGGGGGGCGTCATTTGCCATTCTGTGCGGTCGACTTTCTTTCCCACCTTGTTTATCTCGTAGTCGAAGTTGAACTCATTCGCCCGCATCACGTTCAAAACGTAAGCACCTCGATCAATATCCAGACCCTTATAGCTTTTCCATTTGTCGGGATAGCCGATCTTGTTCACAATTGCCTTAAGTTTCATCAGCGCCTGCTTCTTCGTCTTTTCGCTCATCCAATCGAGGCTTCTGATCCTTTGAGCAAACGCCGCTTCGAGGTTGTGAACCATTTCTTCTGCGCGCGCCTTCGCCTGAGGTGGAAAATGATCGGCGACGTACAGCCTGCCGAGCGCGAATCCAACCTGCTGATCGACCCTCTGAAGCACCCTCTTCCATCTCGGTTGCAACTCTTTCGCTCCCGTCAGCACGGTACCGTAAAAGTGGAAATGCTCGTCTACGAAGTTCCTGCTCAGATAAGGCGCCAATGAATTTATCAGGTGCCATTTGAGATAGACTTTCCAGTCTTTGAGCGACACCGACTTGAGCATCCTTCCGACTTCCTTAACGAACTTTGGCTGGGCGACATTGACGCTCTTCACGCCCGCCAGGTCGAAATACCTAAGGTAGGATTGCCAGGAGAACCCCGGGGTAAGCGATCCGAGCTTCGTTACTGCCATCATGTTGTAGGTAGCTTTCGGATCCCGCATTTCAACGCGTGTCATCGACGCCTTAGCGAGGCGAGTCTCCATCCTCAAGACAACCGCCGCGTTTTGGGATGCGGTCTGTTTGTTCTCGCCCAGCAGAGAGAACATCTTCTTCAGATAAGTATCGTATTCGCCAAGGATCTCTTTTGATTGCTTGTCGGTCTTTGTGTAATAATCGCGATCGGGCAAGCTCAGCCCTCCCTGGAAAATTGTCGCTATCATCATTTCGCTATTCTTCAGGTCCTGCTGGGAAGTGAAATAGAATAGGATGTTTACGCCTTTGCGCTGAAGTGTTTCAACGACGCCTTGAAGGTCGGTTTTGTTCCTAATCGCGTCGATCTCTTGGATGTACGGCTCGAGTGGTTTGAGGCCGTCTCGGTCTATTGCCGACGTGTCCATACCGCTGAAATAAAAATTACCTACGAGCTGCGTATCGCTTCCCTTCGCTGCGTCCTTCTCCGCTGCCGATTTTTCGGCTATCGAATGAAGCATATCGAGATTGCGGTCGTAAAGTTCTGAGAAGCTTCCCCAGCGGCTGTACGCCGCAGGAATAGGATTCTTTTTCAGCCATCCGCCGTTGGCGTATTCGTAGAAATTCGTCGACGGGTTGACCGATGTGTCGATGTTTGCCGGATCAAGCGGCGGAATCGAGCTGCCGGTTGACTTATTCTGCGCCATGATTTGAGAGCCTTTCGTTGGTAAAATAAGGAGGAAGCTCACCATCATGAGTAGTAGTGCTGCACGACTTGTGTTCATGCTTTACCCTTCCATTGTTTGTTTTGTATGCTGTTGAGATTGTATCTCCAGGAATTCCGCGGAAGTGTTTGGCAAATAGGGTTGGCGTTTGCCAAACGTAAGCGTTGCCCTTGATTTGAAATTTACTACTCAATGGTGCGATTGAATACTACTCGGATGTTTGTTTGTATTCTAAATTTACTAAACTGAAAGCTAATAACAATTGTTTGGCTGGATGTCGTCTTTTGTTGAGGGCGGTGACATTACCGGCGGCGGTCCTTGGGCTTGAAGCTAATTGGCCACCCCTGTTGCCAAATTGCTTTTTAACCGGCCTGAAAATAAATTCTGCTTATGGTCAACCTAGCCGGTAAGGTCGCACTTGTCACCGGGGGATCCGTCGGCAAAGAACTCGCGAAAGGATTTCTCCGAGCGGGAGCGAACGTCTCCTTTATTTACAGGAATTCCGCGCGAAAATCGGAGCTCGATAAGGAGTTCGCGGATCACTCAGATGCCTACGAGTCGGTTCAAGCGGATCTTGGAGACGCTTCGCAGGCGAAACGTGCCGTTATGTCGGTTCGTGATAGATTCGGCGGAATCGATTTCCTTTTGAACTCGCTCGGCGGCTGGGTGGGCGGCAAAAAACTTCACGAGCATTCTGGCGCCGACCTCGATAAGATGCTCTCGATAGATCTTGTTCCCACTTTCAACATAATGTCGGCGGTTATTCCGGTGATGGTTAAAGAAAAATTCGGAAGGATAGTGAACTTCGTATCTATGCAGGTGTTTGGAACAGGCGCGGGTAATTCCGTTTATGCGGCGTCGAAGTCCGCGGTGCTCGCGCTTTCGAAGGCCGCGGCAGAAGAATATAAGGATGCCGGGATCTCAGTTTTCACCATCGCCCCCTCGACCATCGACACGGAAAACAACAGGAAGTGGATGGCGGGCTCAGATCGGGCCAATTGGGTTGGAATGGACGAGATAGTCGACGCCGCGATTTTTGTTTGCGGCGCGGGGCATTCAATTAACGATACTGTATTAAAATTTCCGGGAAGAGTGTAATGAGTCTGAAAGAGACAATTAACAACGATATTAAGAACGCGATGCTGAAAAAGGAAACCCAGCGTCTTGAAACCTTGAGGATGGTAAAAGCAAAGCTCCTCGAGAAAGAAGTGGAAAAACGAGTCACCCCGGAAGGGATGACGGAAGAAGATGAGATGCAGGTCCTACTCAGCTCCGCCAAGATGAGAAAAGAGGCGATCGAAGAATTCGATAAGGCCGGGAGGAGGGATCTTGCGGACAAAGAACGCGCGGAGCTTGAAATTATCCAGGAATATCTGCCGAAACAAATGAGCAGCGACGACATCGCTAAAGTGATTGACGATCTGGCTTCGAAGCTTGGCGTCCAGGGGCAGAAGGATTTTGGAAAACTCATGGGGGCTGCGATGAAGGAATTGCGCGGAAAAGCCGATGGTAAGGTTGTGCAGGACATCGTTAAGGCAAAATTGGGATGAATGGAATCGACGTAATTCTGATCGTCGCGCTTGTCGCGTTTACCGTAAACGGATTCGCCAAGGGACTGTTCGCGAAGGCCCTGTCGCTTGCAGCGCTTCTCGGGGGAATAGTCCTATCTGCGAAGTACGGCGGCGTTATGGCTGAATTTCTGGCGCGGCTTATCGGTTTCGGAACGACTATCTGCGGTGTGATCGTGATAGCGGGGCTTTTCATCGTCCTTTTTGTTATAAGCGGCGCGCTTGCCAAAGGGCTGAAGAAAGTTGCGATCCTCCAGGTTTTTGATAAAGTCGGCGGCGCTTTGTTCGGCTTCCTCGAAGGTGCTCTCATACTTAGCCTCCTTCTCGTAGTCCTTGGCTTTTTCAGCATACCTCCGCCCGGACCTACACTGAAGAACTCCTTCATGTATAGTCCGGTTAGAGGATTCGCTCCGAACGTTTACAAGACATTCATTTCAAAGAAGACATCAGAGCATTATCTAGATAAATTCTTCTTCTCCAAGCATTCATAGATGATAGAACGCGATACAGAGCTCGTACGCTCCTTTGAGAAGCTTGAATTTCCCCGCCTGATTTCCTACCTGAAGACGCTTTGCCAGACCGAGCTGGGTGAAAGGTATCTCGACTCTATCCCTTTATTCAGTTCGAAGGTCGGATTGGAGAAGGAATATAAACTGGTCGACCAGGCGCATTCCCTCGCGGTGCGCAATATCTTTCCGGATTTGAGCGGAGCAAAAGATGTTAGGCCGTTCCTCGCGCACGCGTCGAAAGAGGGAAGCTTGCTTCAGGGGAAGGAACTTCATCTGATATCGGTGATGCTTCACGCCGTCGATGGAGTCCGAAAATCTCTGCTTAAGCAGAAAAATGATTTGCCTGAGATATCTCAGCTGGCTTTTCAACTGTACCCCGATACGGTCCTCGAATTCAATATTAACAGAGGGGTTGACGAAGAGGGAAACATTCGCGACGATGCGAGCAAGGAACTTCACAATATCAGGGCGAGTCTCAACAGGACCAGGGGCAATCTTCGCAAGAGGATAATTTCCATCGCGCGGTCGTATTCCGATATGGAATATTCGGAGGATGATATCTTCACTCAGCGGGACGGAAGGCTCGTCCTGCCGGTCAAGGCGGAGTACAAGCGTCAGCTTGCCGGTCTAATACACGGCGCGAGTGCGACGGGTCAGACTGTTTTCATCGAACCTTCGGAGGCGGTCGACCTGAATAACGAGGTGATATCTCTCCAGTTCGAAGAGCAGCGCGAGATCGAAAAGATCCTTCACGAGCTCACGGGCAGGATCAGGGAGGTTGTCCCAAAGCTTGTGCAGGATGTCGACGTCCTTTCGCACATCGATAGTCTTTACGCGCGAGGGAGCTATGCGATGAAGCTCGGCGCGATTGTTCCGGCTGTCGGGGCCGTAGCGGTGCCGAGGCTTGTGAAGGCGAGGCATCCGCTTCTCACGATAAAACTTGGGCGGGAGAAGGTTACGCCGGTGGATATGTTCCTCGACGACTCGACTCGCGTCGTCGTCATAAGCGGGCCGAACTCCGGAGGGAAAACGGTTACGCTGAAGACGCTCGGTCTATTCGTCCTATGCAACCTGGCCGCGATTCCGCTAACAGCCGATCCAGGCACGGAGCTCCCGCTCTACGAAAGAATCTTTACTGAGATCGGCGACGAACAGTCGATTGAGAATGATCTGAGCTCCTTCACTTCGAGGATTAAACATTTCGTGGGAATACTTGAGAGAGTGGACGAGAAATGTCTTGCCCTTGTCGATGAATTGGGCGAAGAGACGGAGCCCGCCGAAGGTGCCGCTCTCGCTTCGGCGATGCTTGAAGAATTGAGAGATGCCGGAACTATGACGCTCGTAACTACGCACAATTCCGGGCTTAAGGTTTTTGCCAGCGAAGCTCCGGGCATGCAAAACGCCGCGATGGAGTTTGATCAGAACACGCTTACCCCGACGTACAAGCTCGTCCTCGGGAGACCAGGTTCGAGTTATGCTTTTGAGATTGCACAGCGCACAGGCATTTCAACCTCGGTAGTGGAGAGGGCGCGAAAGTACGTAGGGGAGGGAAGAGACAAGCTGGAAAAGCTTCTCCTTCGCGTCGAGCGCCTGGAGAATGAGATGCGCGACAGAGTTGCGGAGATCAAAAAGGAACAGGAACTTGCCGAAAGCATGAGGCAGGAATATGAGAAGAAGCTGTATTCGGCGAAGAAGGAAGCGGTTGAAATAAAGAGAAAAGCCGTAGAAGATTCCGAGAACCTCGTCGGAGATCTCAACCGCAAGATCGAGAACTTAGTCCGCGAGATTCGTGAGAACAAAGCTTCAAAGGAATCCATAAAGGAGTCACGATCCGAAGTCGAGGGACTTAAAGCTCTAATTTCCAACCTCCGCGAAAAGGAAAAGGAAGAGCGCAAGGAGCTGAAGGTCGGCGACAGTGTTATGATTAAGGGGACTCTCCTTACAGGTGAAGTCCGTGAGAAATCAAATGAGAAGGGCGAGCTTCTCGTTGAAGTTAGCGGGCTCAAGATGCGCGTGCATGAGAGCGAGCTTCAGATTACAGGAAAGAGAAAGATTAGAGAGGCTACGGCAAGTGTTGAAGTTCATACCGGCACGCAGACGAAGCTCGATATCCGCGGGATGAGGCCGTATGAAATACAGGCGTCTGTTGAGAAATTTCTTGACGAGGCTTACCTTGGCGGGTTGAAGCAGGTTGAAATTGTCCATGGCACGGGCACCGGTTCGCTCCGGCGCGCGGTTGCCGAGATACTGAGAACTCACCCGTTCGCGACTTCCTTCCGCTCCGGCGAGCTTGGCGAAGGCGGACAGGGAGTGACGATCGTAGAACTCAAACCCGATTAGGGCTCACTGAAATGTTCATCACTGATGTCACCTAAACAAAGAGCAGGTCTATGACTTCCAAGAAGATCCATAAGGTCCTCGTGGCCAATCGCGGGGAGATCGCCTTAAGAATAATGCGAACTCTCAGAGAGATGGGGGTGCGTTCGGTTGCCGCCTACTCTGACGTCGACATTGCGATGCCGTTCGTGCGGTACGCAGATGAGGCTTACGCTTTGAATGGTAAGGAAGCTCGCGAGACATATCTGGACATAGCGAAGATCATATCCGCGGCAAAAAAATCTGGCGCCGATGCCATTCATCCGGGGTACGGTTTTCTTTCCGAGAACTCCGAGTTTGCCCGGGAGGCGGAAAAGGCGGGAATAATATTCGTCGGGCCGGACGCTGAGGTCATCAGACTGATGGGGGACAAAACTGAGGCAAGAAAGATCGTATCGGGCTACGGCGTACCGGTGGTTCCTGGTACCGATGAGGCGGTTAAGAATTTGACAGAAGCCGCCGACGTCGCGAAACAAATCGGCTACCCGATTCTTGTAAAAGCGGCCGCAGGGGGCGGCGGAAAAGGGATGCGGCTGGTGAATGAAGAGAGTGAGCTCGAATCGAGCCTTCTCGGAGCACAGTCGGAAGCCAAGTCCGCCTTTGGAGACGGAAGGATCTTCATAGAAAAATATGTGCGCGGACCGCGTCACATTGAATTTCAGATCCTCGCGGACCGGCATGGCAACGTGGTCCATCTTTTCGAGAGAGAATGTTCTATCCAGAGGCGTCACCAAAAAGTCGTCGAGGAAACTCCTTCGACGGTATTGACTCCTTCAATGCGCGAAGAAATGGGCAAAGCCGCCGTCGACGCGGCCAGAGCGTGTGGTTACACGAACGCGGGGACGGTCGAGTTCATTTATGGTGATGACGGGAAATACTACTTCCTGGAGATGAACACCAGGCTGCAGGTGGAGCATGCGATAACTGAGTTGACGACGGGACTAGATATTGTCCGAGAACAGATCCGGATCGCCGAGGGTGAAGCGATTTCGTTAAAACAGGAATCTGTGACAAGGAGAGGTCACGCCATAGAATGCCGCATTTACGCCGAAGATGTCTACGGGAATTTCCTTCCCGACACAGGCACGCTAAATATGATCCGTGAACCGGTTGGAAACGGCGTCCGTGTAGATTCCGGCGTCGAGGCAGGAAGTGAGATATCGGTCTTTTACGATCCTATGATAGCGAAGCTCAGCGTCTGGGATGATACTCGTGAGAATGCGATTTTCAAGATGATAAGGGCTCTTGACGATTATGTGGTCGCGGGCGTGAAGACCACAATACCGTTTTGCAGCTTCGTGATGAAAAGCCATCCGTTCCGCTCAGGCAAATACTCTACGCACTTCGTTCAGGAAAACTGGAAAGTTGAAGAGATGGAGCGCTCATCTTTGAGTGAAGATGTGTTCAACAGAGCGCTTGTCGTGGCGGCCAGCAAGCTGCAAGAAAAGAGTCTCATTTCCGGGAGAACGCAGGGAAATGGGAAGAAGCATTCACCCTGGCTCGACGGGAGGTATGATAGCTGATGCCTGCGATCGTGATAGATGGAAAGACCATCAGCTTTAAGACGGATGGAAAAAATATCCTCGTCGATGGAAGGGAATTCCAATATGAACTAATTCGAGAAGAGAAGAACAGACTTCTTGTTAAGCTGGGGGAGGGGGTCGAGGAGATAATTTACTCAGGTAATGGCGAGGGGATCGAAGTGTTTACATCTAACGGAATCGTACGGATGGAAGTGTTGAGCGACCGTGATCTTCTCCTGAGGAGCCTTGAGTCAACCGACTCGGCGCGACACAGTCACTCGGAGATCAAGGCGCCGATGCCGGGGCTCG
>JAJYRM010000129.1 GCA_021794075.1 Bacteroidota bacterium
TTCCGATCTCGTTCTGATGTTCCGGTACATTCACGCCCTCATTCTCTCTCCCTTAGTAAGTTATGGGGGCCGCGACGTGATCGATGTCTTCTATGAAGCATAGCCAATAGAAGTTACCGGAATCTTGAAAGTCTCCCGAATTTGGTCTACCTTATTTAGACCAGATATAAAGAGAGGCTATGGAAGTACTTGAAGAGAGACGAGACTACTCAAGGGTTTGGGAGCTCCTGAAAGTATGGGGACCGGCCTGGCTCGTCATGATCGCCGATGTCGATGCGGCCAGCGTAATTACCGCCGCCGAAAGCGGGGCGGTGTATGGCACGAAACTCATCTGGTTTCTGATTGTTCTCATCGTTCCACTCTACGTCATCCAGGAGGTCGCCGGGAGAGTAGGGGCGGTAACCAACAAAGGTCTCGGTGAGCTGATCAGGGAAAACTACAGCAGGCGAACCGCCATCTTCGCCGCCGTTCCGATGGCTTTAGTGGATATAATCAGCTACATAGTAGAGTACACTGGGGCAGCCGTCGGCTTTCAAATACTCGGAGTCCCTCCCCAGATATCCGTGCCGATTATTTTTGTCGCACATGTTTTGTTGGTCTACAAACGCAAGTACGTTCAAGCAGAAAAGCCTCTTCTCATGATCTCGATTCTCTTCGCTCTGGCATGTGGCGCATCTGCTTTCCTCACGGCGAGAAAGGGACTACAGTTCACGCCTTTCTATTTTTCCGGTTCATCGGATTTCTTATTCCTTCTCGCTGCAAATGTAGGTGCCGTTATCATGCCGTTCATGCTCTTCTACCAGGCTTCCGCGACCGCCGAGAAGGGCATCAAGGCGAAGAGCCTCTGGGCAGTGAGACTCGAAACCGCCATCGGGGCGATTGCTTCGGAAGTGATAATGGTTGCGATGGCCATCGCTGCGACGGGTGTTGACTCAAACTCACTCAACTTCGCCTCGCCGGTGATGCTGTCCGGCGCGCTCTCCGGAGTGGCCGGAAGGTATGCACCTCCCATCTTCGCTATCGGTCTAATAGCAGCGTCCTTCATCGCGCTCATTGTCATCTCTTTGGGAAGCTGCTGGGGAGTTACCGAAGCATTGGGATGGGGGAGGAAGAACTGGTTCAAGGTTTACCTGGCAGAGTCAATCCCGGCAGTTATCGTGCCATTAGTCACTCTGAACCTGGCCAACATGGCACTCAATCTCATGGTGCTCCAGATAGTCGTTCTCATGGGACCAGCCATTATACTTGGCTTCATATCCTCAAATAAAAGGCTTATGGGGAATTACTCGCTTGGCGTGTCTAACAAAATTGTGTACTGGGTCTTCTTAGCTCTTATCTTTGGTACCGGGATAGTAAGTATGTTGTCATTGCTTTAGAATGTTCTTTGGATGTCGTCTTCCGACTCCTTATTTTTACGAAAGGAATGACAGGAAAACTAAAGGCAAATATCGTCTCCTCAGTCTCTCTCCTTCTCGTTCTATGCTTCGACATTTCACTCTTCTGGTGCAATGATGGTAATCGCTTTCACATCAGAGCGGATGACGACCGGAGTGCTTCGGTTTGCTCCCTTCAAGATCAGCAAGCTTGCTCACTACAGAATGCACTTGACGTCAGTTCATCGGAATGCTCCTGCATTTGCCACGTACCGGTGATCGCGACAAACACGGCTGCCCTCTTCTATTTTTCCGTACTGTGGCGGACCGCTTATATTTCGATCTCTGGAAATCCTTTCGAGTTCTCTAACCGCATTTTCCTTCCTCCCATCGCTTCATAGCTTCGCCGTATTTCTTTTCTTTCTGACTTAGAAATTCTAACATCGTAACGAGCAAACGAAAGAATCTGTATAGAACCAGCTTATCGAGGTGGCCCTACCCCCATATATTAGACACCAAAGGTCGGTGCTAATATGATGGCATATGAAAAAAACATACCGGATCGCTCCGGACGTGAAGGAGCAAATCCTGAAACAGGTGAAGGACGAGGGAATCCCGGTCTCCCAGGCTGCGAAGGATGCGGGGATCGCTGAGCAGACGATATACGGCTGGCTGGCCCGGGGACTCAAGGGCCTGCCCACATTGGGCGAACTGGTGCGCCTGAAGCGCCAGAACAAGGAACTCCTCGAACTCGTGGGTGAACTCACCCTCCAGTTGTCCTCCACTCAAAAAAAGAGTTGATCAAAAGAACCAAGGAAACCAAAGCCGCCTTAGCCAGGCGGCTTGGCATCTCGCGGGCCAGTTTGTACTATGTCTCGAAACAGCTCCCGAAGGACTGGGCCTTGAGGGAGCGGATCGAGCAAGTGATGACGGATCACCAGGACTTCGGGTATCCCATGATCTCGGATGAGCTCCATGTGAACCGGAAGCGGGTGTACCGGGTGATGCGTCTCTTCGGGATGAAGGCGCACCGGCGGAGAGGCAAGAAACCAAGGAAGTATGGCATCTCCCGGACCTCGTATCCCAATCTTCTGAAAGGCGACTTCCCCAAGGGACCGAACGACGTCTGGGTGGCGGATTTCACGTATCTCCCGTACCATGGCCGGTTCCTGTACCTCGCGACCGTGCTCGATCTCTTCACGCGGGAGATCGTGGGCCTCTCGGTTATGGCGAACCACGGCGTCTCCCTCGTCCTCCAGGCCCTCTTCTCGGCCGTCCAGGGAAGGACGGTGCCCCGCATCTTCCATTCGGACAACGGGAAAGAATACGGCTCCCGTATCTTCACGAGAGCTCTTGAGGATTTGAGTATCCGGATATCGAGGAGCGCCAAGGCCTCCCCTTGGGAGAACGGATACCAGGAATCCTTTTATTCCCATTTCAAGCTCCTCCTCGGAGATCCTGAGCGGTTCAAGACGTTGGGGGAATTAGTCTACGAAATCTATCACTGCATCTGGCAGTACAACCATACGAGGAACCATTCGGCCTTGAAGATGCCGCCTTCAATCTTCGCCGAACGCTACCAAAAACTCATGGAGAAAGTGTCTTAACTTTGGGGGTATTGACAGTGACGCTTAACTCGGTCCTTTTCGTGGCCGGGTTCTCCGTTATCTTCGTTGCTCTCGGCGCATCCGCTACAGCGATCGGGCACTTCCTGCTTCAACAATTCGCCTTGTTCTCGAAGATCGCCGGAATAATAATCATAATCTTCGGTCTTAATTGTGTAGGATTGTTCAAGATAAGATTTCTTAATTATGAGAAAAAGGTTCATACCGGCAGGAGAATTGGTCTGCTAGGATCGTTTGTCGCCGGACTTGCATTTGCGTTTGGCTGGACACCGTGCATCGGTCCGGTTCTGGCAGCGATACTCGCACTTGCTGCACAGCAAGACACGGTTGGAAAGGGAATAATCCTTCTTTCTGTTTATTCACTCGGATTAGGAATACCTTTCTTAGCTGCGAGTCTCAGCATAAATGCGTTTCTCGGGTTCTTCACAAAATTCAAGAAATACATCAAATGGGTTGAAGTGGCAGACGGAGTTCTGTTGATAATTGTCGGAGTTCTAATAATGACGAACAATCTAATCGTGCTCTCCGCTTACTTCGCCAGGTGGTTTCCGTTTCTCAATGAGTTGTCATAAGGACAAATATTTCAATCGATCATAAAAGATGAGGTAAAACAAAATGGCACGCGAACCAAAACAAAAAGGGTTCTTGGAAAAGAATCTCCCTCTGATTGTCATAGCAATTGTAGCACTGGTTGTCGTAACCGTGTATTTCAGTAAGTCTCAGCATAGTGGAACAGGCACGGCTGCAGTTGCAGATTCGCCCACTCGGTCAGCCGCAATGGGAGATCCCAGCGACTCACCAATGGCTCCTGATTTCACGCTGACCTCAACGGACGGGAAAACCATAAAGCTTTCAGATTACCGAGGGAAGGTGGTAGTCATCGACTTTTTCGCGACATGGTGTCCGCCATGTAAGGCAGAGATACCTGACTACATCACGCTGTATTCTAAGTACAAAAAGGACGGCTTCCAGATGCTCGGCATCTCGGTCGACCAGGGAGGAATTGACGCCGTTCGTCCGTTTATGAAGGAGTATGGAGTCAACTATCCGGTCATGCTCGCCACTGACGAGGTTATCTCTGCCTATGGCGGCATCAGAGGAATACCGACGACGTTTGTGATAGACAAACAAGGTCGCGTTGCGGCAAGTTTCATGGGGTATAGGCCCGCTTCTGTCTTCGAGAGCCTTATCCAGAAACTGACGAAGGAGAATTGAGAACCCGCTCCGCAGTCTTCCTTTCGATGAGTTCAAGGATTGGGTTCTGGCATGGGAGCCATCTCGAATTACAGTGAGAAAAAATCAGTCGCAGTCAATCAACTATTTTGAGCGGACGCAAGAATTAGCTTGACAGCGCAAGCCGGTTTAGCTATATTAACGCATCAATAAATATTTATGTGTTAATGAGCGTGGATATTTTATATAAGCAAATAGCGGCCTTCTACAGGTCTTTGGCTGATGAAAATCGGTTAAGCATCTTAATGAATCTTTCCGCGGGCGCAAAAACGGTCTCGGAGATCGTGGAGCAAACCGGGCTGTCACAGCCGTTAGTTTCGCACCACTTGAAAGAACTGAAGAACGGTCTGATCGTGAGGACCGAAAGGAAAAGCTCATTTGTCTTCTATGAGCTGACAGAACCGTCTATCGTGGAATTGCTCAGGCTCACAAACCAGCTCGTGGTGGAATTGAGCGAGAAGAGCCGTTCGGTATTCACTTCCGGCGAGATGCCTGCTTTGCCTTTTCCCATGATGATGAAGAAAATGTCTAAGATTATGAACCAAGCTTTGAAGGAGAAACAAAAATGATGAATGAAAAAGTCGGTATGCCGATGATGGGGATGATGCGGAAAATGATGGAAGGCATGGACGATTTCAACCCGATGGAGATGGGGAAGACCATGATGTCCGCTGTCGCCAGAGTCTCAGAGATGTCTTTCTATGCCACGCCGGAAATCCGCTCGATGTTCGAGGAATGGCTCACTAGCATTGAGGATGAAATATTCGAGTTCATCCACGCCGAAAACGAAGTGAATCCCGAGAATGTTTCGAAGCATTTCAAGATTTCCATGAGTGCCGCAGAGTTCTTCTTGAATCATCTTGCAGCCACGGGAAGAATAAAAGCCGAGTTCACGGAAAAATCCGAAAAGAATACGGCTTCAAGCAGATCAGACAAAAACGATGCGGACAAGAAGAGTTAAGAAAGCCAATGAGAGAAGCGCTACTGACTAATAGAAGGAGAAAGTGATGGGCCCAGGATTTTATTGGTGGGGCGGGATGTGGATATTCCCGATCATTATGCTCATCGTCTTCGTGATAGCTCTTTACCTGATATTCGGTCGGGGACGATTCAGACCGCCATGGTGGTACGACTCAGACGCGCACGGTGGCCGCGGTGAGAATCGTGAGACTCCTCTGGAAATACTCAGAAGGCGCTATGCGAGCGGAGAAATAACGAAGGAACAGTTTGAGCAGATGAAGAAAGATATTTTGAACTAAGCGAGATTCGCTCAATGGAGGACGGACATTCCGAGGATCCGCATCGGTCTGTGACAAAAATGTAACGCGGCTCCGGCATTCACCAAAAATGGACGCCTTGAAGAGGTCACGAAACCCCATTCGGGGTTTTGAGCATTCTTGAGCCGTTCATTTCTAAGCAGGCATCTTCTAAATATTTGTCCGTCGTCCGCAAGGCATGGAACCAAACAGCTATTATTTTGTTATAAGAAATACCACAAGAAGAGAAAGTGCTTGAAGACAAGACCGAAATACTTTGAGATAATTATCTCTCTGGCTTTGCTGGTCGGCCAGATTCAGTACGTGCGCACGACATATTTCTGTACGCAGCTCCATGAATCGGTCGGGAAGCCTTCAGTCGAGTCGCCATCCTCACGGACAAGCGCCGATGATGAGACATGTGATGCCTGTCAGGGTTTCATTCCATCTTATCACGGGCAAGTCATTTCGCGTCCGAGTTGCATTCAGGTGCAGACGATGAGGACAAACACCGTGAGCAGCTTTGTTGAAGCAAACGGTAAGAGCTTCAACCTGCCGGTGGCATTGATGGTTCCTGTTTCCGGGAATGTGATCGATGCTATTGTCAGCGTGAGCAAAGTCCTTGTGGTCCGCTGCGCTTCCCCGCCTCAAGACCTCCCTGTAGTAAACAACAACCTCCGCATTTAAGACTCTTTCAGTCCTCTCGACCGGCCTCTGACTGCATCAGACGACCGGCTCGCGTCTTGTGGCTCACTGATCCAGGACAAAAGATACCCGCATCATTAAAGCCGGGTTGAGTGAAACGTGAGCCCAAAACCCATGTGCCCCGAGTACTAAGGTATGATCATCGGGGGCATCTCCTGATTATAGAGTAACTGTAACATCAAACCAATGAGGATTGAGATGAAAAAGGTAATTCTTGCTGCTGCCCTCGTTGCAGCCGTATTCGGGCGGAATTCTTTTGCCCAGACCGACACTACATCGGTCTTCAATAATGTGGCCTCTTCGTACCTTGACTTGAAAAACGCGCTGACAAACGACGACGGCGACAGCGCGGCAGCTTACGCCGGACAACTCTTTGATGCACTGAAGGAAATGCCGCCAGACAGTCTTGCTTCACAACACGCGGCCTGGGCCAACCACCATCAGAAACTGAGTCGCGAAGCTATGCAAATAAAAAATGCGAACGACGTCGACACTCAAAGAGAGCACTTCAAAAAGCTATCAGTCGACATGTACGCAATGTTGAAGTCTCTTCAGATCAATAATACTGTCCTTTATTACGACTACTGCCCAATGGCTAAGGCATACTGGGTGAGCGAAAAACAAACTATCGTCAATCCCTACCTTGGCCAGTCAATGCCGACCTGCGGCTCCGTAAAGGATACTTTGAAAGCGAATAAATGAAATCAAAAAGGAGAATTATGAAAAAGATTCTATTAACAATAGCAGCCACCCTTGTGGCAGAGCTAATCGTGTTTTTGATTATTGTCGGGACCGGACTTTCCGGTGCTTTATACAACGTCTCAACTTTGTCTCCTGATCCGGGATTTCTCCGCTGGATTTTCAGTTCAACCAGCGGAAATTCGGTCAAGTATCGCGCAAATGGAATCAAGGTGCCGTCTTTGACCGACAGCTCGATGATTGCGGAAGGCTTCGACCACTACAATGACATGTGCGTCACGTGTCACGCCGGGCCAGGTCTGGAAAAATCAGAAGCCGGCTTGGGATTGTACCCGCAAGCCCCGAACCTCGCACGTTCCGCTAAACAGCTTCCGCCGCAGTATCTCTTTTGGGTGATTAAGAACGGCATCAAGAGCACCGGAATGCCGGGGTTCGCGAAGACTCACTCCGACTCGAAGATTTGGGCGATGGTCGCGTTCCTCGAAAAGATGAAGAACATGACGCCGCAAGATTACGCGGCAATGGAGAAGGCAAATACATCGATGGGAAACATGAATATGAACATGAAGATGTCTCACCATGAACATTAGAATAAACATCCAAATCATTGGAACACGAGACAAACGCACTGAACGGATATCCGTTGATTTAGACGAAAGAAAATCTTTTACCGTCCGACAGGGTCGAGATCTTGATCCGAACTTCCCTTCGGATCTGACAAAGAACGCAAAGGATTTAGCCGAAGAGCGCAAAGGATCAAATCTTTATTTGCGACCTTTGTGCTTTTGCTTCGTGACCTCTGCGGTTACGCTTTTCGCCCAAGCGCCAAGTGCGTTTGCACAGCAGACAGTCCGTTACGATTTGTACGTAAGCGACACCACCGTGAACTTCGCTGATAAGGCCGTAAGTGCCATCGCAGTCAACGGACAGATTCCTGGGCCCGTACTGAATTTCACGGTAGGTGACACGGCGGAAATTTATGTCCATAATCTCATGAACGAGTCCACGTCGATACACTGGCACGGCGTCATACTTACGAACGAACAGGATGGAGTCCCTTACCTGACTACAGCCCCGGTATATCCGCACACCACGCACTTATATAAATTCCCTGTGGTGCAGACCGGAACATACTGGTACCATTCACATTTCGGTTTCCAGGAACAGCGAGGTTTATACGGTGCACTGATATTCCATCGAAAACATCCGGACGATTCAATCCCTCAATTTCCGGTTGTACTCAGCGATTGGACCAACGAAAGTCCTGAAGAGGTCATGCGCATGCTCAAAACGGGGAATGATTGGTTTGCAATTAAGAAGGGCTCGGCGCAGAGTTACGGCGAAGCGTTGATGAAGGGCTACCTCGGGGTCAAAATCGAAGAGGAATGGCTGCGCATGTACCCGATGGATGTAAGCGACGTTTACTATAACGCATTTCTTCTCAATGGGATGAAAGATCAGACTCTGCCACACCTGAATGCAGGCGACAAGATCAGGCTGCGCATAATCAATGCATCTTCCTCAACGTACTTCTGGCTGCAATTCGCGGGAGGCAAGATGACGGTGGTCGCGAACGACGGCAACGATGTTGTCCCGGTTAAGGTCGACAGGCTGATCGTCGGAGTAGCTGAAACCTATGATGTAATCGTGACCGTTCCTGATGATATGTCGTATGAATTCCGCGCGACGTCCGAAGACAGAACCGGCCATGCTTCTCTCTGGCTCGGCAGCGGGATGAAGATGCCCGCACCCACACTGCCGAGGCTGGATTACTTCAAAGGGATGCAGCTGATGAACGGCATGATGAACATGGACGGTACGATGAAAAACATGGGGATGAACATGTCCGACCAGGAGATGGACATGAATACCGTAATGTATCCTGAGCTTACGGGAGGGAAGAAGGCAAAAGCTGGAGGCCAGGAGATGAACACGGGTGGAATGAATATGAGGGGGACCCCGCCTGGTCATATTGTCACGCTCAATTATGGGATGTTGAAGTCTCCGGTGAAGACAAATCTGCCCGACCAGCCGACCAAGACTCTTCACTTCGTTCTCACGGGGAACATGAACCGGTATCAATGGAGCATAAATAATAAGACTCTATCACAATCTGATAAGATCCTTATTCGCAAAGGAGAGAACGTCCGCATTATATTGGACAACCAAACCATGATGCGTCACCCTATGCACATTCATGGCGTTACCTTCAGGCTGCTGAATGGACACGGAGACTATGATCCTCTCAAAAACGTGCTCGACATAATGCCGATGGAAGTTGACACGATCGAATTCACACCGCCCCACACCGGCGACTGGTTCTTCCATTGCCACATTCTTTATCACATGATGAGCGGCATGGGAAGAGTGTTCAGCGTCAGTAAGGCAGCGGCTCCGGCAAATTCAGGCCCTCCGACAAATCCGCAAATCGATACCATTAAGGACGCGTGGCAGAAATTTGTCAGCGATGAGGTAATGTCAACTATTATGTGTAAAATTTTTGAGGGTTGGCAAATTGCTTTTGCCGAATGGCGCACTTCTCCAGTTTGCCTCCATCTTGTAAGCAACGAAGCCCAGGATAACATAAGCGGACCTTTCGCTGGCCAGTATCTCCATAGGGCGGGTTCGTCGCTTGAACTCTTTGTTGACACGCTCGATAATGTTCGTGGTTCGTAAACTTACCCACTCTTCTTCCGGGAAATCGTAAAACGTAAGGCACGATTCAATGCTGCGCTTGAGGGAAGCAACTCCGCTGGGAATAATGCCATCGTACTTCTTAACAAACTCCTCGTATCTCTCAGTTGCCGTTTTTCTGTCGGTGGCGTAGAAGATGTCACGGAGCGAGTCGGTCACTTCCTGGTGAAGCGCCTTCGGTGCTTTCGTTGTAACATTACGCATCACGTGCACGATGCATCTCTGAACTTTCGCCTTTTGAAATTCCTCACAGAATACTTTCTCAAGCCCTTGCAACCCGTCCATGATCCCGAGTTTTACATCGGATGCCGCAAGACCTCGCTGCTTAAGGTCTTTAAATATCTCACGCCATGTAGTGGCGGAGTCTTTATCACCCTGCTGGATGTTCAGGAAAACTCTCTGCTTCGTGGACGTTACTCCAATCACAACCAGCATGGGTATCCTCTTGATTTCCATCTGTGTCGTGCCGTCTACCACCTTTTTCACCCTGAATTTGAAGAAAACGCCGTCCATCATCAGGTACTCGATCTTCAGTTCGTCAAGCCGACGCGTCCGCCATTTCTCCACCGCCGCGATCAGCTCCGCGTTTATCTTTGAGACTTCACCCGATGACACTCTACGGCCCAGAAGATGTTCCGAGAAGAGTTCTATGCTTCTGGTCGACATCCCCGACAGGAACATTGCCTGGACATCGTGCGCTAACTCTTCCTCATATCGCTCGTATCGGTTTATCACCTTCGAATGGAACTCCCCGTTCCGGTCACGAGCCACTTTGAACTGAAGGTTTCCTATTCCTTTAGCCGTGAAGCTCCTTTGGTAACTGCCATTTCTATAATTATTGTCGTCTGTCGCCTTCCTTTCGTACCGCTCTCTACCAAGGTATGCCGTCAGCTCCAGTGATATAACCTGTTCCACCGCTTTCTCGCAGGCCCTTTTTATGTCCATCCTGAACATATCGAACATTCTGCCCGGATCTTTCATGATCTCCTTGAAAAGTTTCTCGGCTTCACTTATCCTTCCGTTGTACGAAAGCTCCATTGCCTGCGGATCGAGATCGTGCTCTCCTTCCGGCTGCATCTCGACAAGATTTTTCTCTTCATTGTTTTCAGGGTACATGGTGCATAATTCCTTTCTTTTTTCATTTCATAATTACCTTAAAGGATTATGCGCCTTACCCTCTTTAATTTCCACAAACTAATTTACACTACC
>JAJYRM010000130.1 GCA_021794075.1 Bacteroidota bacterium
AAGAAGTTCTGGGGTTTGCTCAGATCGACGCGAGGAGTTTGGACGTGGTTGATCTCAACCACTTCACCGCGGAGATAATTACCGAGTTCAGGAAGACTCTCGGCGATAGCCAATCCGTACTCACCGTCCCTTTCAACAGACCGGTCCACTCTCGGGTCGCCACTTCTCAGATGCGGCAGGTCGTCCTGTCCGTCCTCACCAACGCCGCGGAGTCGATGGTAAACGGCGGCACGATAGTATGCTCAGTCGGGATCGGAGATGTTCCCGAATCAGCTCCGTCGCATGTCGGCCGGGGGCCGCACTGCTACATCGAAGTGGAAGATCATGGAGTAGGTATGGAAGACGCGATAAAGCGGAGAATCTTCGAGCCATTCTTCACGACGAAGAAAATGAAGAAATACACAGGATTGAGTCTGAGCATGGCTTATAACATCGTGAAGCACCATAACGGATTCATCAATGTGGAATCGGTAGTGGGAGCAGGGACGCGTGTGAGAATATTTCTCCCCTGCTACTCCGAGCTGGTAAAGATCACTGCAAAGCAACGGGAGACGAAAACTTCCGACGGCAAAGGAGCAAAAATCCTGGTAGTGGACGATGAAGAGGGGTTACGACAGCTCGCTTCGGACATACTCAATGAAAACGGCTACAGCGTCATCACTGCCAATGATGGTACACAGGCCCTCAAGAGTTTGAAAGAGAATCCCGATGTCAAACTTGTCATCCTGGATATGGTTATGCCTGGAATGGGCGGGAAGGATGCCTGCGTCGAGATCAAGAGGACACCGAATCCACCGAAAGTTCTGATATGCACGGGGTACAGTGAGCTGGCGGACATCGAGAGCATACTCGGGAAAGAAGCCGATGGTCTTCTTCAAAAACCTTATAGCACGAACGACATGGCAGGTGCTGTTGGGAACCTTCTGGGATACTCTTACCGGTAGAGCATCTATCACCCCGCTAAGGTTTCAGGGGCCAGGTTAACACCATTCTTCAAAACGCGACTTAAAGCAATTTCTGAGAGGTTCCCGAAACTCATCTTTCATGATGTCACAAAACACCAAACAAAGTTTGCGCTAAAGTCAATTCTTAAGCTAAATTCCTTGACTTTCCTCAGGCTTGAGGATAATTTGCAAACCGACTCTCTACCGGATGGAGGCGGAGGATCGGGCGTTGAAGCAACCCGGAATACGTTAGTAAATGTACCGTTTTGGTATGTGCATCTCGAATTTAAGTCCTCTTACCGAATGCACCAAAACGGCAAATTCTTCAAGATAAAAGGGAGGAGTGTCAATGGGATACACTGATACTTTTATATCAGAGGACACAAAGGCACAGTCTAAGTGGGGCGGCCTTACAGTGCGGCGTTTGTACACTAAGAAAGGGATACATCCCTTCGACGAGATCAACTGGGAATTGAGAACCGCGATGATCTCGAACGAAAAAGGTGAAGTAATATTTCAACAAGATAACGTGGAAGTCCCCGATTTCTGGAGCATGACAGCCACGAACGTGGTGGTATCCAAATACTTCCACGGACAGCTCGGTACGCCCGAGCGGGAAAGTAGCGTGAAGCAGCTCGTGGATCGAGTAGCTCGCACATTCACGCAGTGGGGTATCCGCGGTGGATATTTCGCGTCGAGCGAAGATGCCTCCGCCTTCTATGATGAGTTGGTATTTCTGTTGGCCAACCAGTATGTGGCTTTCAACAGCCCTGTCTGGTTCAACGTTGGAATCGAAGAAAGGCCGCAGTGCTCCGCATGCTTCATCAATTCCGTAAAAGACACGATGGAGTCGATTCTTGATCTCGCTAAGACCGAAGGGATGCTTTTCAAGTGGGGAAGCGGCACCGGGACGAACTTCTCAAGCCTCCGCTCATCGAAGGAGAAGCTCTCCGGCGGCGGCACGGCTTCCGGTCCGGTATCTTTCCTTCGCGGTTTCGATTCGTTCGCCGGCGTGATCAAATCGGGCGGCAAGACGCGTCGGGCTGCCAAGATGGTGATACTCAACGCCGATCATCCTGATGTCCTCGAATTTATCCACAGCAAGTCGGACGAAGAGAAGAAGGCGTGGGCGTTGATAGAGGCGGGTTACGATGCAGGCTTCAACGTCCAGGGTGGCGCCTACGATTCAGTTCAATTTCAGAACGCCAACCACAGCGTCCGCGCTACCGACGATTTCATGCGGGCGGTGCTCGAAGACAAAGAGTGGAACACAAAAAATGTCCGCGACGGAAAGCCGGCTGGGACGTACCGCGCGAGAGAGATCATGCGCGAGATTTCCGATGCCGCATGGATCAGCGGAGATCCGGGAATGCAGTTCCATACGACAGTGAACAGCTGGCACACATGCCCCAACACCGCACCGATCAACGCGTCCAACCCGTGCAGCGAGTACATGTTCCTCGACGACAGCGCCTGCAACCTCGCCTCGCTCAACCTGATGAAGTACAGAAAGGAAGACGGGTCGTTCGACGTTGAATCGTTCCGCCATTCGGTCGAGCTGACCATCACGGCCCAGGAAATCATCGTGGGCAACGCAAGCTATCCGACCAAGTCGATCGAGAAGAACAGCCACGCCTTCCGGCCGCTCGGCATCGGTTATGCCAACCTCGGCGCACTTCTTATGTCTCTCGGCCTTCCCTACGACAGCGACGGCGGCAGAGCATATGCAGGCGCCATCACGGCAATCATGACCGGCGAAGGCTACCGGCAGAGCGCCCTCATCGCTAAGACCATCGGTCCCTTCGACGGCTACGAGGCCAACAGGGAACCGATGCTCGGCGTGATAAGAAAACACAGGGCTCACGTAGACAAGATCAAAGCTAGCGCGATACCGGAGTATCTCCTGGAATCCGCAAAAACTGTCTGGGACGATTCCCTGACGATCGGCAAGGAATATGGTTATCGCAATTCGCAGATTTCCGTGCTTGCGCCGACCGGGACCATCGGTTTCATGATGGACTGCGACACGACTGGTGTCGAGCCCGACATCGCCCTCGTCAAGTACAAGAAGCTCGTCGGCGGCGGTTACATGAAGATCGTGAACAACACGGTGCCGCTCGCGCTTAAGACTCTCGGCTACTCCGACGCCCAAATTGACGAGATCCTGAAATACGTCGACCAGAACGGCACGATCGAGGGAGCCCCGCATCTTAAAGAGAAACATCTTCCCGTATTCGACTGCGCTTTTAAGGCCGTCAATGGAAACCGCTCCATCCATTATATGGGTCATATCAAGATGATGTCCGCGGTCCAGCCGTTCCTTTCCGGCGCGATATCCAAGACCGTCAACCTCCCGACCGAGGCTACGATCGAAGACATCGAACAAGCCTACATCGAGGCATGGAAATTGGGTCTCAAGGCGATCGCGGTATACCGCGACGGCTCCAAGAGAACACAGCCTCTCAACACGAAGAAGGAAGACGGTTCTAAGGAAGAGAAGGCGGTTTCAGCGACGCGCGTCAGCAGAAGAAGGCTCCCGGACGAAAGAAGTGCCGTAACTCACAAGTTCAGCATCAGCGGCCACGAAGGATACATCACGGTCGGCCTGTATGAGGACGGAACCCCAGGCGAGATATTCATAACAATGTCCAAGGAAGGCTCGACCATAAGCGGTCTCATGGACGGCTTTGCCACCGGAATATCGCTTGCCCTTCAGTACGGAGTACCGCTAAAAGTCCTCGTCGACAAATTCAGCCACATGCGCTTCGAACCGTCCGGCTTCACGAACAGCAAGGAAGTTCCAATCGCGAAGTCGGTGCTCGACTACATATTCAGGTGGATGGGATTGAAATTCCTCCCCCGCGAGGAGCAACCCGCGTCGGTGGTAGTTGACTCGATTGCCGCGGAGCCGAAGTCGGAGCAGAAGAGCGAGTTCAGCATCACGCTCGAACAAGCCGAGAAAAAGGTCTTCCAGGAACAGGCCGATGCGCCTCCGTGTCATGAGTGCGGTTCTATCATGATACGAAGCGGCTCATGCTACAAGTGCCTTAACTGCGGATCGACGAGCGGCTGCTCCTGATTCACATTCGATCTGAATTCAAAGCCGTCCCGATACTTTCGGGACGGCTTTTTTTATTCCCCAACCGTTAATATCATTGAAACTGAAAGCATAATAACCGGCGAAACCAGAAACATACGGATGGAAATGAAATGATGATCAACGCGCTAATAGCTTTACTTCTCTTCATAGCACCGCCCCAGGCAAAAACGAACAAAGCCCCTCTCCATGAACCAAAAATAATCAACCACCTCCTCAGCTGGGGTTACACAGCCGTCGACCACCCTCGTAAGATCGAGGCGATAATCATTCATTCTTCATACAATGCCCTGACGGCAGACTCGTTCAGCGTGGCGGGTGTCTTGAAAGAGTACAAAGAATATGGAGTGAGCCCGCATTATATCATAGCGCGCAATGGAACCATATATCGGTTAGTGCGGGACCGCGATATTGCTTATCAGGCCGGAAAGAGCCGCCTACCGAATGGGACCACTAACGTCAACGCGGTTTCACTTGGGATTGAAATCGTGAACACACCACACGACTCTCCTACCGCCGCACAGTACAAGTCGCTCGCATCGCTGGTCGCGTGGCTCGAAAGCAAGTATCCGGTGAAATACGTCCTCGGACACAAAGACATAGCCCCGGGTAGAAAAACCGATCCTTGGAATTTCAATTGGAAAGAGTTCGACAGATTGGTAAAGGAACAGAAGCGATCGAAATAGGAGAAGGCTTATCGCCAACGGCAGGGATGATCGTCCGACAATTTTGATATTCGGTTAATCCCGGATTCCGCGCAGAATTATTCGGACATTAACCTGTCCTTCCCTGTTTTTTGCGGGAGGCTGACTCGGTCTCGTTTTAACTCCGCCATTTAATTCCCCGCTTATCGAATTCAGCGAAGAGTTCCTTGTCCCCGACGAACTGAACGGCGTCCCATCCCATCTTTTTGCCGCCTGCCACATAGTCAGCAATATCGTCAATGTAGAAATGCTCCGCCGGAGGGACGCGCGTGAACTCCTCGACAACTCGGTATATTTTCTCCTCGGGCTTGACGGCGCCGACTTTGTGCGAAAGGACGAGCTTGTCAAAGAATTTCAGGAATGCGTTGCCGCTCCATCCGTATCTTTCATGGATATCGTTCGTGTTTGAAAGAAGAACGAGTTTGTAGTTCGCCTTGAGAACCGGAAGCGCGGCAACAAGTTCGGTATTCACCTCGAACATGTCTGAATAAATTGAGATGAACTGCTCTTTACTAATCTTATGCTCGAGCACATTCAGGAGAATATCCGTGAACTCGTCCGACGATAATTCGCCTCGCTCATACCTCCTGTGGACGTCGTAATTGTCCCTGTAATATGCCACGAACTTCTCGCCCAATCCTTTTTCTACCCCCTCCAGCTTTCCCAAAATTATCTTGTAATCGAACGGCAACAGCACGTTGCCCAAATCGAAGACCATGGCTGAATATTTTCGATTCATTTTGTAATGACACTCCAAACTTTCTTCGATCGGCTCCAATGGGCCGATCAATCATGATTGACTTGTTAAGGCTCGTTATTTAGTTTTGTGTTAGACAGCGGTTTTCAATGCTAAATAATACTAATGATCGGCTTGAATTGAAAATAAGAGGCATCGTGTTAGTGTTGCTCGTTTGCGCAACCGCAAGGGGGCAGAACGTTCAACCGGAACCGGGGACTCCACGCTTCGATTCCTCCGCGGTTTGGCATGCGCCTGCCCACTTCAGAAAAGAGTTAGACTCGCGGTGCGATACCCTGAGCGGAAACGCTTTTCAAAATTGTTTCCTTGAATTGATGAAGGAAATGGGGGCGACCTCCGAAGCGATCCGATTCACCGAGCTGACGGACACGACAGGTTACATGCGTCGGCTCGTGCGTGCGGGATCGGTGGACATTGCTTACGTGTGTTACCCTTTTCGCGCGAACGAAAATTTCGGAGTAACTCTCGTCAACGGGCGGCCGGGCATGATCGACGTGGATGACTTTCAATATGTCGACTTAACCTTACTTAAGAAGGACTCCACTTATCTGGACATAGTGAATGAATTCCCGGATGCAGCTGTCTGGCCTGGGGACAGGTATCTTTTCAATCAGCCGGCTTGCGAGCCGCTACCTGGCGGCGGGCAACGCTTCGCCGTCGAATACATGCTGAAGAACGGCTGTCACTCGTGCGCCAACCTGGCCGCGGTAAAATTCGCGTTCGATTTCGATAGGACCGGCAATTTCATCGGTACGCGCCTTATTAGCGTCACGCGACTTGGAAAGTAAGCCACCTGCCGAAGGTAGATGTCAATCTAATTTGTAGCCTACTTCCAGACTAATATCCGTGGCTCCTGGCAAAAGACGTGAGGCCGGCCCAACGGAAATGTCTCTTTCACGGCTGTATATGTGTCTGGATATTTTCACGCCAAAATTCAGGAAGCTATAAACCTTCCAGTTCCCCATCAGGAAAAAACGCGCGCCGTCGCCGTAAAGTACGGTGAACTCAGCGACGCGAGGCAGATCTTTTTCGACGGTGTAGAACGCGGTGGAATATGAATCGGTTCGGTAAAAACAAACCCGCGCGGCAAGTCCGACTAGTCCCGGGTCCCATCCGGTATCGAAAATCAAAAGCTCACCCTTCTCGCCGGTTGACACGAAATTGCGCTCGATCCTCGTTCGGAAGGAGAACGGCCCCGCAAACTTATGGCTAATGTCAAACCTTACCGTTTGCTTGGATCCGGCAATCACAGACAAGGCGGCGGGAAATTCGGCTGCCGGTATGTAGGGATCTTCCCTTGTCTTGTACTTATACCGAATATAAATCAACGTGCTCGAGCCACCGGATTTACTGCTTCGAGGGAGTGACAAGTATGAGTCGACAAAGATCTCTTCACCGTCCCGTTCGGGGTCGGCGGACCGTGACTTGATTGCGAACCTGTCGTAATAAAGACCGAACTTGAGAATATCGCTCGCGCGCATTATTGTCCCCAGATACAAGCCGCTTTCGAACGCGGTTGGAAAACTTTCGGAAAGCGGCCCGCTGTAGTTTTGAATAATCCTCGATCGCAATTCTCGCATACCCAGCACAAACCTGGCATCTCCATAGTAGATGCCTATGTTGGTATTGAACGAAACCTCTCTGTCGTACAGGAGTTCGCCCGAGAAGGAAACGGCATCGAGCCTGAGTCGTGCGAAAGATTCAAGCGCAAGGCACTTACTCAGGTAATCACTTTCAAATTTGCGGTCGTAAGAAAAGAGAGCCCCTGAAATCCCGGCGCCCAATTTCAGAGATTCGTACCGCACGATGCCGCCGGCAATTCTTTCGGAAAGCCCTTCACGCGATGCCTGTGTCGGAAGGTGCAATCCCGAATAATCGATTGAAGTTACCAGGCCCGAATCGTTTACGATGGCGGACAGACTCTTGCTCGATCCAAACGCTGTTATTTCAAGATGTCCGACTGGTATCGCAAAGGCCGCCCCTCTCAGGAATCTGTTCTCGCCCTTTGACTGATAAGGCCTCAAAGAATAAGATGGCGAGGTAAACAGCGGAGTTACCGCGCCCGCTGACTTTGATACCATGCCGCCGCGGGAAAACAACAGTCCATTCCCAAGACTCAGGGTGTAATTGCCTGCAAGTATGTCCGAGAAGCGCCACACGTTGCTTGCACGAAAAGACAATGAGTAGAAGTCGACATAACTTTGCTCTCCCGGGTCCTTGTCCGTAACAGCGAATGCTTCGAAGTTTCCATAGGCTATGTTGATGCGCTGGAAATTCATTACGCCGTACTCCCCGTAGGCCTTTTCATAAAGCGGCAACCTCTGCGGCGAAACCCTTGCATAAGTCAGCACATCCAGCCGCAACGCGCTTCGCACATCGATCTCTGCCCGCCTTTCAAGCGCGGAAAAAATTTCAGAAGTCATTCCATCGATATGCGAGATGTCGTTTATGCTGTGTATAACTCCGTTTCTCTTCCTGTAAGAGACGATTGAAGCCGCGCACTTCGTGCTCATTTCCGGGATCGAAAGAAGCTCATCTTCCGAGGCCTCATTGAGATTCACCGGTAGAAACGTGTCAGCTACGTCATCGGAATTCGTCAACACCGATTCACGCAGACTTTCATCCCTGGCTTCCTCCTCCTGAGACTGAGCCGCGCAAATGCCACCTCCGAAAGTCGACACAATGAATATTGAGAAAACGAATTCTCGCATCTCGAATCACGCCGTTACATTTTCCGCTGTACCATTTTATCTACCTTTGAATTATTTCTTGGACCTTTGCGCGCGCTCGAATTCAGAACCGGTGTTCTCTCCGAGATTGAAAGTGATCCCGAATGAATGCGTGGTCCCGATAATCCTATGGAACATACCTCCATATCCAATCTCGAATGGGAAAAGCTTCAGCGACAGGCCCGCACTGAATGAATTGGTTCCGCTTGCGGTCCCCGTCCTGAATGTTATGAAATTCAAAGGGGAAAATTCTGCAGCGATCCTTACTGAAGACGGGAAACCGAGCTCTTTATAGTAGTCTACTCCTATATTCAGCTTATCCGATACATAGGCGACTCCTCCGGCGAAAGCCTGAGGAAGTGGATCGTTGGACAGTGTCATTGAGCTTGAATTGAGGTTCGTGACGCTGAACCCCACAGCAAAATGGTCAGACACAAACATCCTCGCTCCCGCGTCGATGCTGAGCGCCAGATCGACCCCATAGTCTTTTATGGAGAGGTGATTCAGATTCGCATTTGAACCGAAGAAGAGAAAATCATACACAGGAAGGGACAGGTTGAGGCTGAATACTGTTTCGCGATAGAGCTCGAACCCGAAAGTGTGAACTGCCGCCGCGTAGTTGATGCCGAAGGATTGATTGCTGAAGGCAATTCCCGTCGATCTTATTTCCTGTAGGCCGAAATACGCGGGAGAATAGAAGGCGTCGATCTGGTTCATCTCCGCTGTCCGCGCGGGATTGAAGTAGAAGCACCATGGTCCATCGCCGAACGCGGTTAACGCGCCAGAAACGCCGAGCGCTCGGGCACCGATGAACCTTCGCTCAAATCCGGCATCGGCCTGGTCAGTTAATGACACGCAGAAGAAGAGCGTGACCAGCGCAAATGCCGTCTGCCTGTGAATACGCAAGCCTTCTACCCTTCGTTTTCGATGAAGCTCAGAAACCGACGCGGATCAGGCTTTCGCACATATGTCCGCAGAGTCCGGAGTCAAACCGGCAACGATGAATAGAATAGAGCCTCGTCCGATAATTGCGAGGCTCTCCGATTACCTTCGTGAAATCAGTTCAGGTACTTGGCGTACGTAGACTGGTGTGCCTGATCTACAATCGATAGCTTCTGCAGGATTGCTTTATCAGGATATCCCGCAAGAGCGTTCGCAATTTCCTGATACTTGGCATCGAAAAAAACTCTGATCAGTGTACTACGCGTCCCCGATTGGAGAACCAGATTGGCAATGGCGTTCATCGCTTTCGCGATTGTTGCCTGAGCGCTGTCACGCTGAGTGCTAAGCAAATCTATCCCGTTATATTCATACTCGTAGAAAGCCTTCCTGAAAATCTCGTACTTGCCGGAAAGGATTTCGTTGACTAAGGAATACCTCGAATAACTCCCGGATGAAGTCGGTTGCCATCCTTGTGAATAAGTAGAGTTCTGACCCTGCGCGACTATGTTTGAGGCATCTTGAAAATACTTAGTGCCGCCCATTGGATCGTATGAATCGTAGTCGAATCCAAGGGCCATATATATGTAATAATCGATGAAACCGGTGAGCGAGTTGAAATGAAACTGATCATGAAGAAGCGGCTGGCCTTTTGTATACGCAAATTGCCAGGCGTTGTCCATGACACGCAGCATCGGAGAGACGCTGCTGGACTTATAAATGGGCCGCTGGCTTCCAACGAACGCTTGCGCTGTATAGACGCCGTTAGCCCCGGACATTAGATAAATATTCATGGTTACCTGTATCTTCGGTCCCCTGAAGTTCTGTCCCGTCCACTGATAAGTATTGATGTAATTCTGGATCGCTGGTCCAAGATCCGTCACATTTTCTCTATCCGTGCCGCTTAAGGCGTCATAGTTCAATGTGACAGTTGCATTGATCTCCTGGGCCGCGGCGATGGAGAAAGAAGCGAAAGTTAACAGCAGTATGAGCCATTTCATGTTGAATTCCTCCGCGATCAATTTAGCTTTAACCCGACTACAAGGCAACTAATTGCCAGCTTCCCTCCTTACGATGAATGAAAAATAATATGACGGATTGCCCTTGCCAAAGAGAAGCGTTATCCTTACTTTTATCGAAAATTTGTGGCAAGTGATAATAAAGAACAACTCAAACAGGAGGAAATAATGTCGAGATTTTCAAAGATTGCCGGGATTCTGGCAACGACCGCGATTCTATTCGCCGGCTGCTCAAAGAGTTCCGGCCCCACTTCTGCTTCTTCAACAAACGCACCCAAGCTCGCCGCCCCGGTCTTTAAAGGACCGGGAACTAGCGCTACAGGGGCGGACACGAGTTTTGGTGCGCTGACGGTCAACGGGTTGGCCGCAACCTTCACTAGTGTCTCGGCCGAATACTCGGCGCTCTTCGCCCAGGCTGGAGCTCCGAAACAGTCCGGCAGCACGTGGACGTGGTCGATCAATGGCTCAGGATACACCATTACCTTCAGCGCCACGCAGAGCGACACCACGTACCAGTGGAAAGATTTCATAAACGGCAACTACCAGGGAACTTCCTACAGCAAGTGGACGGCCTTCACGGGTTCCGAAACCGAGA
>JAJYRM010000018.1 GCA_021794075.1 Bacteroidota bacterium
CATGTCGGAGGCTCACAGGAAAATGTGGACGGTGGTCTCCGATCCGGATTCCATAATGGACGCTATCGAAAGCTCGCCCGAGTGGTCGGCGGACGCGATATCGTTCGCGGCGGTCAAGTAAGAAAGCTCCAACAATCAAACGCCAAGCTCCAAACAAATCTCAACGCGCTAACCGGCAATCGACTTGTACGAACACACCTTGACCTGAGGATGGCCCGATTTTGACATGAGAAGAACTTCATGACAAATATCAATGTTTTGCGGAGGCGGCTCGTAAATCAGCTACTGTCGGGCGATAGCACGAAGGCTCCACATGAAGTTGTGAAGATTCTCGGAGCTATCCAGGCTCAGGATTACGCTGGCGGAGAGTGGTCCATCGGATTGAGAATCCCCGGCTCCACGATAAGCGACATCCGGAAAGCGATATCTGAAAGGCAGATAGTCAGAACCTGGGCGATGCGGGGGACGCTGCACTTTCTCGCGGGAACGGACATCGACTGGATGCTCCGTCTTCTCGCCCCGGGCCTGATCGCGGGACTCACTCGTCGCTACGATGAACTCGGGCTGGACGAAAGGACGTTCCGGAAAGCCGGGACGCTCTTCACGAAATTCCTCAAAGGCGGCGGTCAGCTGACGCGTAAAGAGCTCGTGGTCATGCTGGAAAAGAACGGTATCTCGTGCGAGGGGCAGCGCGCGCCGTTCATATTGCACCGCGCTTCGATCGACAGAGTCCTCTGTTTCGGGGCGAAGCAAGAGAAACAGGAAACTCATGCCTTGTTCGACGAATGGGTGCCCGTGAAGCAATCTATGGAGCGCAATGACGCGTTGGCGGAACTTGCCCGCCGGTATTTCACGAGTCACGGTCCGGCGACGATTCAGGACTACATGTGGTGGTCGGGGCTGAGAGCTGAAGATGCCAGATTGGGACTTGCGATGGCAGAATTCTGGCTCCGGAAAATTTCCATTGAAGGAAATACTTACTGGATGCCCAAGGAAAGCGTTATGATTAAACCGGCGAAACAGGTCGTACATTTGCTCCCGCCGTTCGACAGCTTCCTCATAGGGTACAAAGACCGCGCGGCGTCCATCGATAAGAAGGTATTGAAGATGTTGAGAACAGGCGGCATGCCGGACTCGACGATAATGATTGACGGAAATGTTGTAGGGAAATGGAAGAGACGAATTACGAAGAAGGTCACGATCACGACTGAATTGTTTCGGGAGGTAAACCGACCCGATGAAAGAGCTCTTCGCGCCGCCGTTGAGCGTTACGCCGAGTTTACCGGCAATCAATTAGAATGGGAATCACGAACAAAGCGTTAAATTACAGGAATTTGATTCTGTAACGGAGCACCTTCAATGAACACAGGGACAACAAACGACTCTCAGATAACTCACGTCTCCGACACCGCACTCTGGGTCGCCGTTTACCGCGCGATTGAGTCGAAACGAAAGGACGCGCTGTTCCATGATGCGTACGCGGAGACGCTGGCAGGCGAACGCGGCAAACAAATCGTCGAAAACATGAGACACGGGAAGACCGGCGCATGGTCGATGATCGTAAGGACCGCCGTGATGGACGAGTTCATTCACAGGGTAATAAAGGAAGACAATGTGGATACCGTGGTCAACCTTGCCGCCGGCCTTGACGCGAGGCCGTACCGGATGGACCTTCCTTCATCGATTAAATGGATCGAGGTCGACTTTTCTGATATGATCTCTTACAAGGAGGAGAGACTTTCCGACGCGAAGCCGCGATGTTCGCTCGAGAGGGTGAAGCTCGATCTCATCGACAGCGACGCTAGAAAGAGACTGTTCGACAGGATCAACGCAGAATCCAGGCGGGTCATGGTGATCACCGAAGGTCTTCTCGTCTATTTGCGTGAGGAAGAAGTTACCGCACTCGCCGCCGATCTTCACGGGCAGGCCAACTTCCGCTGGTGGATAATGGACATACTCTCGCCAGTAATGCTCGATTGGATGAAGAGGAGTTCATTCAAGCATTTCACGGAAGGAGCCGCTAGGATGCAATTCGCACCCGAGGAGGCTGCCGGATTTTTTGGGCCGTATGGCTGGACGGCTTATGAGGTGCGTTCCGTGGTAAAGGAGGCATGGAGATTAAAAAGAGAGCCGGCCTTGGGGTGGCTCTTTCGGTTTTTTAAACCGCTCATCCCGAAGAACAGAAGAGAGATCATATCGAACATGGACTCGTATTTGGTGATGCTCAAGCGAAACGCAACCCTTGTTTGAAATTCCAAACCCTAAACTCGAAACTCTAAACAAGTCCGCACTATCTAATCACCGAAATCCGCCGATGGATATCTACATAAGCTGCGGTTTTGAGTTTCGAGTTCTGAATTTGTCCAGCATTTAGGAATTAGAGTCTAGAATTGTGCCCGCCTTTGATCGTCTTAAATGATAAACAGGCAAAATGGAATGACAGACGTGAGCAAGAGAACCGACCATAGTAGAATCAGTCCGACGGCAAAGATCGCCGCTTACTGGAGATCGCTGTCGGACATACCATACTCAAAGGAGATCGCCGAATCCGTCGGCGCGAAAGAGGCCGCTATATATTTGCTAGGCGATCAGGTGGTAGCCATGGGAACAATTTCGCCCGCAATGTTCGAAGCGCGGTACAAGTCGATCAACCGGGGACTCGATAAGTGCGGAATTGGAAATGCGCTGGAGCTGGCGTGCGGACTTTCGCCAAGGGGAATCGAGATCGTGGCAAACGGCGGGACCTACGTCGGAACGGATCTTCCCGACATTTATGCGGAGAGTTCGCCGATAATTGCGAGCATAGCCAGGCGGGCCGGCATTCCAATGGACAGATTTCACCTCCAACCCGCGAACGTCCTCGACAGGGATCAGATGGAAAACGCAGCGTCATATTTCAGGAGAGATCGTTTCGCCGTGTGCAACGAGGGACTCATGATGTATCTCGATCCCGAGGAAAAAGCGAAAATGGCCGAGATCGTTCGGGTGCTACTGCTGAAATCGGGAGGCGCATGGATCACGACCGACATCACCCTCGGCGAGACGCGGAAGAAGATTGCATCGATGCTCGGGCCGGCCGGAAAAGCGATAGCGAAATCCGCGATGAAGAAGATCGCAGATCAGACGGGGCGGAACATCACGGAGAACGATTTCAACAGCAAGGCGGATGCTGTACTTTTTTACAGCAAGCTCGGATTCGACGTGGAAGAGTTTCCGATGTATGACGACCGCCAGACTCTCTCGACCGCTTCGCTGATGCCGGAGAAGCGGAGGGAAGAGCTGCTGGAAATACTATCTTCAGCAAAAACATGGATACTGAAGCCGAGGAACTGAGCCCTACGTTCCAGATCAATTTGTTCACCGACAATTTGAGAGCCTGCAAGTGACCGCCGGTTACATCTGGCGGTCTTCCATTATTATGTCCGCCGCGATAGAGACTGCTTTCTTCACGACCTCGTTGCACTTGCCGGTCTTCGCCGCTTCCATGAACAGTTTCATGTCCTCCGGATTCTGAAAATCGTAGGGCCTTCCAAACTGGTGTTCCACTACCTTCGAGCATCTCGTGGAGCCGAATTCGGCAGTGAATCTTCTGAAGAACTCGTTTCCGGCTTTCAGGGACGGACTCTGCATCGCATACGCTTTCCTGTCTTTCGCTCCGAAGGACAATCCAAGGGCAAGGAGGGATCCCGTGACGGCACCGCATGTTTCCCCTCTCCCCGTGATTCCGCCGGCGTAAAGTTTCAGCCCGGGAATTATATTGTCCCCTTTCAAATCGAACTGTTCATTCAGCGCACAGAAACCTCCCTGCGAACAAGCCCCATACATTTGCATGTACTTCTCGGCCTTCTCCTGCACTTCTTTCATTATTTCTTCCCTCGTCTTGTCCGCCTTGGCCGCGAAGACTTCGGAGATAATTCCAGGAAAAGCCAGCAGCGCGAGACCGGCCGTGCAGCCTGCGGTCTTTACGATGAATGCTCTCCTTGAAGTCGCTCTTTCAGTCGCCGAAACAAAGGATCGCAAATCGGATTCGACTGACTTCATGTCTTCCTCCTGCTTTGATCTTTAACCAGTTGGATAAGAATTGCAATTCGCATAGAACTTCAAACAACGACCCCCTCTCTCGGCATGTTGTTGAACAGACGCGCATACCCGAACTTGAGGCCTTTCCATTCATACATTATCCACACTGTTGAAATCTCTGTTTATAAACGGCGCCAACAATTCTCTTTCGATAAAGAATCCCATCGGCGCATTAGCAGCCTGCCATCGTCCAGCGGCGTGACTTTATGAAATGAAGGAACAATCGGGTTGATGTTCCTTGGTGCTTCGTGAAGAGTGTGCGGTGGTGTTTACAGTCTCGCGGGAAAATACGCCGGAATGCGCACCGGGTTACAGGTGGAGGATGAATCCGTCTTACTTATGGAATCCCGATGCGCAGCTTAGTCCAACCAGGATTCAAATCGTGAAGGATTGCCATATTTCCGAGCTTGGCCCCCGCAAACCTGAAGAGGAATAGGAGAGCGAAGCTCAGAAGAAAGAGCGCTTGAGCCGTCTTACGGAAGCGTGCTGCCCGGGACCCCTCTGCACGGATGCACTTCATAGTTGAATAATCCCGCGACGACCCCCGGATCGCCATCCATTATCCTCTTGGTCTCTTCCGGTCCGGGATTGAAAATCCCCACTCCCGCCACATCGGACTCATCGGAAACGGGACATACCACCGGCAACAGGCCGTCGGCGCTGAGCGACATATTCCTGGGGGCGTGCTCCCACATGACAGCATCCATTCCGGGCTCGGAGCGTTTGTCTGTTTTTCTTAGAATAATAATCGTGTAATTCCTAGCCTGCGATATGCGTCCCCGCATGTAGTCGTCGGTGATGGTCGGCATGTCCGTCTTCTCCAAAGTTCGTCAAATGTGATTGATTACCCGAACAACTCCGAACTTCAGGAAAACGTTCCAGTAAATCGGCCCAAGTGGCAGGTGGTAGGGTGTGTACAACTCCGATGAGGATCAGTCTCCTCATGTCGAAGAGGCCCGCCGGTCGCCAGGAATCGCGCTGTCCGGAGATGGTCCTGATCTTCTTCAGTTTTGCTTCAGGTTTCCGTTTCGATGTTGGAAGGGTGAACGGCATCATCCTGAAATAGTCACATCCTTTGGCTCTCTCACATTAGGCAAGCTAGTGCGACAGGAAATTCGTTGCGTAAGTAAGGACGTTGTCTCTTCCCGCGGCGATGTCGCGCGCAGTATTCTCCACGAGTCTGTCAGGAATGATCCCGACGCCCTCGTGACAGACGCCGTCGGGTGTCGTGGTTAGCGTGCACGGGAACCAGAACACCCAGCCGTTCGGCAGCTCAACATTGCTCGTAATTTCGCCGAAGACGCCATATGTGGTATCGCCGATTTGTGTCGAGTAAGATAGGTTTTTGAAAACCTGCGCGGCGTATTCCGAGCCGCTGGCAGAGAATCTGTTTGTCAGGAGTGCGATCTTCTTCGTGTAAGTCTTTGTGTTTGGACGCGGGGAGATACTGATCTCCCTTATCGGGCCGAAGTCGTCGTGTCTCGGACCGGTCTTCAGTCTCTGGTAAAGATACGTTATTTCCCGATCGATGAACGCAGAAACGATGATGTCTCCCGTGTTTCGCAGCCCACCTCCGTTGTTTCGGAGGTCCACAATCATTCCGTCGCAATCGTACAACTCCGCTACAGCCGAATCGATATCGTAGGCCCAATCGAACCCGTTCCCCGAAGTTGTTGCCGCGAAGGACGAAACATGGATGTAGCCGATGTTGCTGTTATTTACCCTGCCATAGGTGACTCGGCCATCGCCGACCACCTTGCAGGCGGTGAGGAATTTCTGTTTAATGAGATCAAGGCTGAAGTCGTCCATCCTTCTCTGCCCGACCTTGCCGGCGCTGAAGATCTTCGACACATCCCGATTGATGAGGACCACGTGTCCATCGTCGAGGTTGGAAAGAAGCCACGTGCAGACATTCCAGAGCTGGTCGTCGGTAGTCGACGGCGTTACCGCTTCGTTGTAAACCGCATGGAGCGAGTCCCAGTTTATCTGCTTGGCCGTGAACAGCGAGTACTTCTCGTCAAACGTTTTCCAGAGAATTGCGAAGTTCGCCTGCGGTGTGTTTTCAGCATCCGGACCGAGGAGTTTCTCTTCGCAGCCGATTATTAATACCGACGCAAGAATTATCGTGACAATATTCTTCATTTTTGTTTCCTGACATTCATTATCGACGAACGCTAATAGCCGGGGAAAAGCACCCTCTCCTTGATCGAAGCGGATGAATTTGCCGGGTTAGAAGGCATAGAAGAATCCCACCCGGAAATCGTTCATGTACATACTGATGTCCTGCGGCGTCCCGTAGAACGAATAAGAAAATTCGTAGCTCAGTTGAAGGTTAAAATCTCCCGCGAGCGGCCTCTGGTAAATGAGAATGGTATTCACGGAGGAATTCTTCAGGAACGATTCGGTCGTGCCGAAATCCTTTATCTTCCAGTCGTTCTCGGTGTAGCTGTAATCACCGCTCGACGAGTATTGCGGGCGGGATACGTTGCTGACGACCGGAAAGAAAGCAAACAACGAAACCGATTCGCGATATGCAGGAGTGTAATCGACAAGTAATGAGAGGTCCAGCGAGTGGCTCCAGTACCATGAAGAAATCGCCCTCCCGCTGAAATTCCCCGACAGGGAATAGTAATAATCCGACGCACAAAAAAATGAGCTCAACGAGCCGCCGAGAAACAATCTGAGATCTTCGCTGAAGCGGAGGACCGAATGGAGGTACGAATATCTTACCCTCCCGCGCCAGTTATCAGTGTTAAAGTTGCCGTTGGTTGCGGAAAGGTTATCGCTGTAAAAGGATGCCTCGGCGTACTGCACATTCTCGTTCGCCTTGTAAACAAGTTCTAACGCCGGGGCGATTCCGACGCTTCTGAAAATTAGCGGAGACGCGTGAATGTCTTCAATGTGGAAGTCGCTCCCGCCAAAGCTCCCGCCTAAATAGAATTCCCCGCCGGTTTGCGCGATCGCAAATTGAAAAGCTGAAAGCAAAAATACGGGTAAAAATAGTGTGATCGTTTTAGTCTTCATCCGAAAGCCATCCGATTTTGTTTACCTTCCCTCGCGTTGAGTCCATTGAAGAGCCACCCTTCATGACCGCCAGCTCTTCCCTATCGGAAGAACTGCCAAACGAGTGCGGTTGGTGCTTCGGTGACGATAATAGATTGGATTAACAGCCCTGCAGATGAATATGGCATGCCGCGGTGAGAGTTCCAATCACGTCTTGCCCTGTCGGATGTGGCTTACGATGCGATTACCAGCTAATATACGTAAAGGGAACCCGCATAGAATAAGAGGTCGTGCATGAATAAAACTGTCAGGCAAATTCGGAGGATCGCCGTTGCCGTTTTCGGTTTTACGCTCCTCTTGGCTGGTGTGGCGATGCTAGTCCTCCCCGGCCCGGCGATAATTGTAATACCTCTTGCCCTGACTATTCTCGCGACGGAGTTCTTGTGGGCGAGAAGGCTGCTCGAAAAGGTGAAAGGGAAGATGAAACGGAAGAGATGACGCATCCGGGCTGGGGCAATTCCCGGCCGCTCTGCCCTACCACTTCCCATTTACAATAGCGAGAACTGTTGTCGCGGACACCTCAATTTCTGTGGCAAGCGGGCGGGATATAATACGGTTTGGTTGGAGGTAGTCTTCGGTCATCATTCTTTCCGCAGCAGTAGCAGCAAGCCTCCCTTTGAGTTTCCTCACCCATCCTCGACGCCTTTTCATCGGGGTCCGACGAACCGGTTGCCGTTGAAGTGAATCATGTGATCGGGGAAATCAGCCAACCAGACTTCGGTCTCCCACGCTATGTCGCCGGTATGTCTCTTGAACTCCTTGAAGTCGGGAAACGCTGTCACATATACTTTTCCAGCCTTACAGTTCGCAAGAAGACCCTCAAGTTCAATAACGCGTTTAGGTGATACCGGCCCGTGCGAAGTGACCGCCTCGATCAGAAAAAGCCATTTCCGCTTCTTATCATAGAGTACCACATCCGGAAATTTGTTGTGCTGGTCGAATGATACGCCAAGGCTCTTCAATCCATTCGCATCGCAGTATAGATCTTTGTTAGCGGTGTCGCCGACAAAAAGGAGAGTGCTGCCTGGCGCGAACCTCGGAGCAAATTGTTCAATGATTGCTATCTGAAGCTCGTTGTGCTTTCCGGGAGAAAAGTTGAGTCCGGCACCGTTAGTAAGTATGAGAGAAAGCATCTTAACCTTTCGCTGGCCGGAATATTTCTGGCGAAGGCTCCCAAACCTCTTCTTGAATTTACCGAGCTCCTCCTTCCAATTCTCTGTTCCATAAGCTTGTACGGCTCTCAATGCCTCGGTTGTCAGCCTATAATGGTTATCCTTACTATTGGTTGGTAAACCAGGTTCATCGGGGTTATGGTCGACGACCCCGGCCTGAACAAATTGATGGAGCGTTTGGCGTCTGAATGTCTCGCGCGAATTCTCCGCGTAGTGCCTTCCGTAATGCTCTGCGATGAAGCGCATAACACCGGGATACTTGGGGTTCCTCCTGTTTCCTACAACGGACATGCTTGCCTGTCTAGCCTGAGACCATTTATCTGTTCTCTTGACATTACACAACGCTAAAAGCGTAAGCGCCGAACGCTCGTTCTGCTGTTTTCGTGGAAGTCCTAAGGCTTCCAGTATCTTCTTGGCTTCTTCGAGTTTGCTCATGCCGATGCGACTTCCTCTTGGTTAAGAAACTCTGCTACCGCTAAACTCGCGCTCGATTCTGAAAAATCGTTGTGCCCGATTATCCGGTTGCCAATTTCTTTAATTGTCTCTAACGGTGGCAGCGGCATTTCCCTCAATTCGGTCGCACTTACATTTACGTTTCCGTTAAACGTCCTGAAATAGGTATCGAAGAGCTTGCTGTTCAAAAGTGCCGCAAGACCAACAGCCTCACTTCTCTCCAGATTCCCCTTGGTACGGTAGATATAATTCACCTTGTTCTCGACTCCAATGTATTCTGGCATATTAGGATTAACAAAATATGGAGCGGCGATCAACCGACTCCTGTCATCCTTCGCACTGAACCGCCGCAGCAGCACGTAGTTGCAATTCGGAATGAGCACCGGCTCGCTCGCCTGGCAAATCTCTATATACTGACCTTTGCCGACCTTATGAACCGGCCATTCGATGTTCATCTTAATGACGTTGTGCAGCCAGTAAAGAGGGGCTAAAACGACGTTACCGTTTTCAAATCTGTCCCGGATGAATTTCCGCGCCCTGAAAGCAACGACAGGTCCGGTGGATATCTCGATGCCGTAGTCTCTCAATCGGTGACTCCAGCTTCTGAAGAGGTTGATAACGTTTTCTTCCGCACCGCTAACGGGCAGGTGCAATATCTTCTCACGAGAGTTCAAGTCGATCAATTGAGATTGCGGATATGCCTTCTCGCTCGAAGGATCCAGGTTCCTCAATCCATGCGAAGAGGAAACTATGATTTCAGGGGCCGGTGCATTCTGCTTCAATGGCGTTGCCTTCATGATGAGGAGTTCCTGAAGGACCTCATCACGGCTGAATGTTTCCTTGCGGGAAGCGAACAGGTGGATTCGAGTCACCTGCACGTTCGACAAAAAGAAGTCGCGGAAAGCTCTGAAATAATTTCCGGATGCAAAACTCCTCGGTGTGATAAAAACGAACTCACCGTCATCGCTCAGCAGCTTGGAAGCGACAGCCATGAAGAGGGCATAAATATTCGGCTGCCCGCTGACAACGCTCGCAGAGGCTTTTGCTCTTGGGTCTTCTTTCGAGAGTTTGAAATATGGCGGATTGGCAATGACATAATCGAATCGTCCGGCGTGCGGCCGGTTAAAGAGACTCATGGTGCGACTGTCTTCAAAGACGTGGCGGTTTTCGAGTATGAAGTCTTTTGACACGATCTCGAACCCGAGCTCGATGCTTCTGCTTCCAAGCCAAACTTTAAGGTACTCGAGCGCCTTGTAAGCGTACGGCTGAATTTCTCTGTCTGTCTCGTAGGCAGTTATCTGAATTGAGCTCAGACTCTCAGACTTACCAACGAGCTTCTCCACGAGCGCACAAGCCAGGATAGCTGTACCGCAACCTGGATCCAGAATGCGAATTGAGTCCTTCGGCGTACCGGCCATTCCCCCCATGAAACGTGCGATTGCAGTTGGTGTGAAGAACTGTCCGTTTTCCTTCTTGTGGATCTTGGTAACATCGGCAGAGTATTGAGTTCCCAATCTGTCCGCAAACTCAGTAGGGAGCTCGTCTTCAAACGGCGCTATATCATGAATCTCCATCACGGTAAAAAGTTAACACGCAACTTAAGCGTGAACAAGTGGCAAGGCCGATACCGGGCGAACGAAATGGCGGCTTCAAATTGTTACTTTGCGGATGAACATGACTAAGTGATTTTGGCTTAATCTCGTTCGGGTTTCTGGCAACTTTCAGATCGGCGGAATATCTTTCTCCATATGAAAGAGAGGAACGGTCATTCATCGTCGGCTTTCCCGCTGGGCGCAAGACGTATCCAGTTGCTTGAAGGGTTTATTGCTCGAGGAAAGGGAAAATTGATTATGGGCGACACGGCAGGTAAAAGTGAACACATCACTCTGAATTTGCTGACTCAATCAGATATCATGGACGTACACCGGACTTGGATTGATGAGAAGAAAGAACGCCAAGAGCAGACCCTCTTCGCAATCAAATCGAGCGATCTACTGTCAGGACTCATGGAAGCAAGCAACGCGTTACCGCAAATTTTCCCAAGGTTGAGACTGTTACGTCCCGTTTGGCTACATCGCCACTCCGTAGTATTTCAGTCAGTCCCGAATCTTGATAGCCACAGCACGGAAGAATTCTGGTCAACTGGAAGTAAGCGGACGGCGGTCATCAATATCCAGAGGCTATCCAACCGGATGACCGTCACCGAAAGCATACAGGACTTGTACCGTTCAACCGAGAGCTTCTGGTACCTCTGGACTGCCGGGAGATTGAATCCTCGGTTGCTGGGGATCGCATTCAAAAGCAGCGAGTCCGCCGCAACGTCTCAGTTCATTCACTGGATCGCAATTAGAGACTTGGAGACATTCATTCAAAGTGCTCAGGTGCTTTTCATTGATCTGTTGCGTAAATATGAAATACCCAAAGATGAGTATCACAAATATTCATTTCTGACCCATCCATCCTGATAAGCATCCGCTCACTTTGAACATCCTTCTACCTTCGCAGGATCACCTCGTTGTCTTGCCCCTTCCGAATGCTAACCTCCACTGTCCTCACCTCTTTATCAATCTTCGCGTCCGCCCTCTTCCCGTTCACTTTAAGTTCCCCTTTTGGCACTACATTGTAAAAGACGACGCGCGCGTCGCATCCAAGCGGTGGCACGGTTACATGGATCCGGTTTCCTGCCTCAGAGATACTTATCTGCCTGACGCTGTCGTTCGAGAAACGATCCACGTACGTGAAGCTGTTCGAGAAATCCTTCTTCCCCGGAAACGCGTTTATGATG
Source organism: Bacteroidota bacterium (assembly GCA_021794075.1). Classification (GTDB taxonomy): domain Bacteria; phylum Bacteroidota; class Ignavibacteria; order Kryptoniales; family JAKASW01; genus JAKASW01. The sequence goes on from JAJYRM010000018.1 coordinate 11,554, forward strand.
ACTTCGGGCTTCGCATTCCGGTCCCAGCGGACGGAATTGCCCTTCAGCCAGTTTTTCCCCGTCACGAAGATCACGTTCTGTTTCACGAACACCGGTATATGATCGGGAGACAGCATGCATGTGTAAGTCTTCCCTCCTTCATAGGCGTTCGTCGTCGAATACCAGTCGTACCAGACACAAGTAGGGAGGTAGACGCTGCGCGATGTCTCAGCCGGCAATGTCACGGGCGCGACGAGGAACGAATTGCCGAAGCAGTACTCGTTCCAGATTCCATACGTTGCCGGATCGGACGGATACTCGTACGCGAGAGGTTTCATCAGGACGCCGTTATCCGCGGATGTGTTGAGCTGCGAAAAGACGTACGGCGCGAGTTCCATCCGCTCTTCGCACGCTTCTCTGAAATTGTCCTGCAGGGATTTCCCGTAGTGCCACGGGGCCCTGTCTTTCCCGCGACCGCCGGCGCCGTCGAGCTTGATCTCGAACAGTCCCGACCAGGTGCCGAACTGCAGCCAGCGGGTGAAGAGTTCTTCAGGCTCCATTCCCGGATCGCCGAGGTAGCCTCCGACGTCGCTCCCCCAGTCCGGAAAGCCTATGAAGCCTGCCCGGATCGCGTTCGCGACGCTGCATGCCAGTCCGTCCCAGCTTTCGCGCGAGTCGCCACCCCAGAGTGCGCTCAGATATTTCTGGCTTCCCTGCATCCCTGCGCGGGCGTAATTAAAGTTGTCCTTCCCCCACTTCGCCGTGAGGACCGAATCCATCACCTTCGCATAGAGATAGATGTATTTGTTTCTGCGCTCCCACGGCGGCGTCCTGTCATGCCACGCCTGCCCGACCGGGAACGCCTCGTCCGCACGATCCATCTTGTTCCCCTGTACACCGTAGTCGTAAATGTTTTTCGTCAGCGCGCTGTCGAATATCGACACGTCAGTCGGGTCGCTGAGATCGATGTACCCGTGGTCGCCTGGCATCGGTTTGATCAGCGTCGTATCCCCGAACGTACACGGCGCCACCCATGACATGAACTTCAGGTTGTAATGCGAGTTGAGCTCGTGTATCCACTCTCCCGGGTCTTCGAAGCCCTTGCCGAAATCCATCTTCGACCAGCCGTCGACTCCGTTGCTGTAAGGCCTGTCGACCATCATCGAGGTTATCGGTATCCTGAGTTTTGTCATTTCGTCCGCATCGTTCAGTATGTCCTTCTTTCCGTTCCAGTCCTGGTCTCTCCAGATCGAAACGCCGCACGCCCATGCGGGGACATACTTCGGCGCGCCGATGACTCCGTAGTACGCTTTCATTATTTCGTTTCCATTCGACCCCGTGAAGATGTACCAGTCGAGATTGCCGGTGCGGTGGTAGATCTCAGTCCTGCCGTTCACCGCGAATTCATATTTACCTTCGGCGAAGGTGTCGAAGAACGACGCGTACCCCAGGCTGCTGAAGAAGAAGGCGGACCATGCGGACGCGTAGTTCTCATGATACCTCGTGTCTTCGCCCTTTACGTCGAAACGCTGCACAGACCCGGTGATATCGGGGCTCTTATGATTATCGGGAACGAGGCTCTCGCGGATTCCGAAGTAGTGTCCGCCGAGATCTTTTAGATAGATCGAGACGTCCATCGCCCATTTCGGATGCGCGTAGATGTGCCACCCTCCGTTGATGCTGTCGATGTGCAGATCCACGACGTAGTCGTGTGACGTGTTTACCTTTCCTGGATCCCAGACCTTTCTGTAAAGCAATTCCAGCACCATGCCCCTTTCGTTCTGCTCCGTTACCTTCATGCTCGAAGGGGTTATGAAGTTGAACTGGATGCTGTCGATTTCCATGAAGGGTGTGTTGTCCCGCATGGCTACGATCTTGGCCTTATTCGGCAACACGGATATAGAACATTCCGATTTCTCTGTTTGAGCAATGAGTGAAATAGGAATGAGAATGAACGGAAGAAATAAAGTAGACAGCAGCTTCATGGCGAACTCCTTTGTCCATTGTAAGGGACCTAAGAGGTTAACAGACTTTTGAAAAAAATCGAATCGGTCGACCAGAATATCCGAATGAGTAAACTTGCATCGAGGATGGATGTGACGATCTCGGAGACGCTGTTTGTGAGATTGACTACCGGCGGCGCGAAACTACTTCAGGAGAACCATCTTCATGACTTTTGTGTATCCGGTGTTTGCGCCTGAGACGGGGCTCGCGGTCAGTCTGTAGAAATACACCCCGCTCGCCAAACCGCTTCCGTCAAACCGGACTTCATAGTTTCCCGCACTCTCAACTTCGTTATTCACAAGCGTCTTCACGAGTCTCCCGAGAACGTCATATGCTTTTAAGCTCACGCGGCTCACGGCTGAGAGCTGATAGCCGATTGCCGTCGACGGGTTGAAAGGGTTGGGGTAGTTCTGTGAGAGCGAGAAACCCGAGGGGATCGTTCGCGGCGGCTCAATTACCGGGGTGACGCCTGATATCGGCGCGCGAACGACTTCGCTGGCCGGTCCCATGAATAACCTCGGAAGGTCGGTGTGCGGAATTCCGGAAACCGCGTAGACGCTAGTCGGGGTAACTGAAATCATACCGGAAGGCGAAGAGTCGCCGGCCGTATCTACCGGTTCCCACTTGATCCCGTTGTCGGTAGAGCGATAGATCCCGCCCGAGGTTCCGGCCAGGATATTGTCTCCGACGAATTTGATTGAATTGAATGCAAGACCTTGACCTTCTGTTGTCCATGTTGTACCCGTGTCGGTCGACACATATACGAGTCCTCTGGTGCCGCCGATGAGCACTACGTTTCCTTTAGCAGCCATGCACTGTGGGGTCCATAACGTGTCGACTACATTCCAGTGGGCGCCCCCGTCTGTCGATCTGAAGATGCCGCTGAAGTCGCTTTCATTGATCGGTCCGTACCCGTCGAAAGTTCCGGCAAACAGGTCGGGCCCGTTTGAAGCGAGGCACGTCACGCCTCCTTCCTCGTGCGGTAATCCCGCAGAAAGTTGAACCCAGCTCCTTCCCGTGTCTTTCGACACGAAAATAGACCAACTGGCATAGAAGATAAGCGCCTTGCCGGGGGCGATCGAATCAACATCAAATGACTGGACCCAGCCGCTTCCGAGACTAGCGACGGAATCCCAGACCACGCCATCGTCCGATGTCCGAAATATTTCTCCGGGTCCGTCGGCCGCGAACAAATACTTCCCCACTACTGCCATCGCAAAGACAGTTGTGTCCTGAAGGCCGGCGGATTCCCATGTCGCTCCGCTGTCGGACGACATAAAGATGCCGGTTCCAAGACTGTCTAAGGATGTAACGTTGCCAATGTGAGCGTGGTTGTATCCACCTTCGAAGGATGCCGCTTTGTCATGGAGGTCCGCCGGTTTTGCTCCGGCAGGAATCGGGACAAAACCCCCACCGCCACCGGCGATGAAGACATTATTCCCTTGAGCGACCATAGCGTCAATGCCAACGCCGTCCGCAAAAGCCGTCTTGCTCCACTGACAGAAAGCGACAGTCGCGGTAAGCAAAAACATCACAATTGAGATAAGTACGTATCGCATCTCTCCAATCTCTTTCTCCCCTCCATATTGTCATCAAATCAGTTAAGTCATTTTAAAAGGATCATCTTCATTGTTTTGTGATAACTCCCTTCCTCGAGCGTGTAGAAATAGACACCGCTCGATAGACCCGCCCCGCTGAAGATGACGCTATATTCGCCCGGCCGCTTCATGCCATTAACAAGCGTTGCCACTTCCTGCCCGAGTACGTTATAGACTTTAAGTGTCACAAATCCTAAATCCGCAATCCGAAATTCGATCTCGGTGGTGGGGTTGAACGGGTTAGGATAGTTCTGTGAAAGGGAGAAGCTGGCTGGGAGTTGAGGCGGGCCATTATGAACCGCGGTGGCAAGGCCCGAGATAGGAATCTCGTAAGCGCCGCTTTCCGTACCCGCAAAAAGGTAATTGCCATTCACAGCTATGGCGCTGACAGGAGAGTTATTGAGTCCCGCGATATCGACCTTCTTCCACGATCTTCCGAGGTCTGTAGTGTAGTATAATTCGTGACCGTAAAACGTCGATGAGCTTAATTCAAAATAGGCGAAGAGAATACTGTCGTTTCCCGTAAATCTAACATCGGTGACGCTCGCGGTGTCCGAAAGAGGAAGGCCCTGACTCCTGTTCAGCCATGTCGAGCTTCCACCGTAAAGATAAACGCCTTTGTTTGTACCGACGAACACATCGGTATCAATCGACGTAATTGCGTAACACGAAAGAGTGTCCAGCCCCATGTTCTTCCAGTCGACCGAGTCCGCTGGAGTAGAGTACACGCCGTTTCCGCTTTCCGATTCAATCGTAAACAATCTAGATCCGGATGAAGTAATTCCAATCGTTCCATATACAACGGGGAATTGATAAGGAGGCTGTCCGAGGCTGAGGCCGACGGTGTCTGCTTTCCACGTTGTTCCGTTGTCGGTCGAACTGAGTACGCCGTTGTTCGTAGCAGCGTACGTGACGCTGTCTAGATATGTCATGTCGTTCACGCTCGTGTTCGCCGGAAGATTTTCGCCTGCGGCACTCCATGATTCCCCGTAATCGGACGACCTGTAGAGGCTCACCGGAGGGTTGGTCCCAGCAAAGAGAAAGCTTCCGCATCTGTCAAGCGAGAAGATCGAATCAGTGCCCATCCCACTAGGAGTCACACGAGTCCAGTTCTCACCGGCATCCGTGGATTTGAGAAAAGCCCCGCTGTAACCACCGAGGAAGACAGTAGTGTCGTTGATTATGAGAATTCCCGATATCCGGACATACTGGAGATCCGAGATCGGCGCCCACTGCGCGAAGAGACTTCCGGAGCTAAGTATCAACGCAAAAAAGAAAACTATACCCGAAAACAAACGCGTTTTCATTTCCACCTCCCATGGATAAATCTGACATTTCCCTCGGTTCTCCTCCCCTATTCATTCCGAAATGGAGAACCAATGGACCAATCTATCCGCACTTTTTCTTAAAATCAACCTTGGATATAAGAAAAGGCGGCGTGTTTGCACGCCGCCACCTGCCATAGCTTTATTGAGAAACGACTGGCGACCGCTACTTTACTTATCCTCTTCTTCGAACAGGTCGGCCTGATCGTCGTTATTGCCGTTACCGTTCGTATCGCCGTCATCTTCGGCGAGCACTCGCGCGACCGCTGCAATGACGTCGGCATCCTGGAGACGAATTAGCCTCACGCCCTGGGTGTTCCTTCCCGCGGTGCGGATGTCCTTCACGTGCTGGCGGATGAGGAAGCCCTTGGTGGTAACGATCATGATGTCGTCGTTGTCGATGACCTCCTTGATCGAAAGGAGCTTGCCATTCTTGTCGCCGGTCTTGACGGTGAAAATACCTTTTCCGCCGCGGTGACGAAGGCTGTACTCTCCAACCTCGCTTCTCTTGCCGAAGCCCTTGTCAGTAACCACGAGGACGCTGGCTCCGGGTCTGCTTACGGTTATCATTCCGATAACCTCATCGCCCTTGCCAAGGTTCATTCCTCTTACTCCGCGGGCGTTTCTCCCCATCGGACGGACATCGCTCTCGTTGAACCTGAGCGCCATACCGTTCTTGCTCCCGATGATTATGTCGAGCTTTCCGTTCGTAAGCCAGGCGTCCATAAGCCTGTCGCCTTTGTCCAAACCGATCGCGATGATTCCGATCTTCCTCGGATTCGAGAACTCGCTGAGCGCGACTTTCTTGACGTTGCCGCGCTTCGTCACCATCGTTACAAAAAGATCTTCGGTGAAATCCTTGACGGGCAGGAACGCGGTAATGTCTTCGTCGGCCATCTTGCCGATAACGTTCACGATCGACCTGCCGCGCGAGGCTCTTCCGCCCTCCGGTACCTCGTGCACCTTCAGCCAGTAGGCCCTTCCCTTGTCGGAGAAGAAGAGGATGTACTGGTGCGTCGACGCGATGAACATGTGCTCGACAAAATCGTCCTCGCGGGTAGTCTGGGCTGTTATTCCCTTGCCACCGCGGCTCTGTCTCCTGTATCCGCTGACCGGATAACGCTTTATGAAACCGTTGTGCGTGATCGTGATGACAACGTCCTCTTCGGCGATCATGTCCTCGATACTGAACTCGGACGCCTTCTCGACAATTTCGGTGCGCCGCTCATCTCCGAAATTTTTCTTCAACTCTAGAAGCTCGTCTCGGATGATCTCCATCCTCATATCTTTGCTGGCGAGTATCGCGCGCAGTTTCTCGATGAGCTTTATCGTCTCGCGGTATTCGTCCTCGATCTTCTTTCTTTCCAGGCCGGTGAGTCTCTGAAGAGTGAGGGCCAGTATTGCCTTTGCCTGTATCTCGCTGAGCTTGAACCTCTTCATCAAAGCCGTCTTGGCGGTCTCGGGATCCTTTGACTTCTTTATAAGCTGTATGACTTCGTCGATGTTGTCGAGCGCGATCTTATAGCCTTCGAGTATGTGCGCCCGTCTTTCGGCGGCATCGAGGTCGAATTTCGTTCGCCTGACTACGACTTCGTGACGGTGTTCTATGAAGTACTGCATCACCTGCTTAAGGTTGAGAACCTTCGGCACGCCTTCCACGAGTGCCAGCATGATCACGCCGAAAGTCGTCTGCATTTGCGTGTGCTTGTAGAGGTTGTTCAAAACGACCTGCGGTTCCGAGTCCCTCTTCAGCTCGATCACCACGCGGATGCCGTCCCTGTCGGATTCGTCCCTGATGTCCGATATATCTTCAAGCTTCTTCTCCCGGACGAGGTCTGCAATCTTCTCAATAAGGTTGGACTTGTTTACCTGGTACGGCAGCTCCGTGACGATAATATTGACGCGCCCGTTCTTGAGAGTCTCGATGTTCGCCTTCGCGCGGATGATAATTCTGCCCCGTCCAGTCTTATAAGCATCCAAAACCCCTTCGTACCCAAATATAATACCGCCGGTTGGGAAGTCGGGAGCCTTGATTATCTTGATCAGCTTCTCGATCGGCATCTCTGGGTTCTTTATCAGGTTCGCGATCGCGTCGACTGTGTCGCTGAGATTGTGCGGCGGTATGTTCGTCGCCATTCCTACGGCGATTCCACTGGCGCCATTGACGAGAAGGTTCGGCACGAGCGAAGGAAGAACGAGAGGCTCCTTCAGAGATTCGTCGAAGTTCGGCGCGAAGTCTACGGTGTTCTTCTCGAGATCCCGGAGCGTCTCGGCCGCGATCCTGGAAAGTCTCGCCTCGGTATAACGCATAGCCGCTGGCGAGTCGCCGTCGACGGAACCGAAGTTCCCCTGCCCATCAACAAGCGGATAGCGCATCGAGAAATCCTGCGCCATCCTGACTATAGTGTCGTAAACCGCCGAGTCGCCGTGAGGATGGTATTTTCCGAGAACCTCCCCGACAATTCTCGCGCTCTTCTTGTACGGCTTGTTGTAGTCAAGGCCTAGCTCGTTCATGCCGAAGAGCACTCTCCTGTGCACAGGCTTCAAACCGTCGCGCACGTCAGGAAGCGCGCGCGCCACGATGACAGACATCGCGTAGTCTATGTACGAGCCTTTTATCTCATCTTCTATATCGACCGGCACAAGTTTTTCATTCAAAGACATATTGTTTCCTGTTTTTTGTAAGACTTTCCGATTTTCACCTATCGGATTTCCAGACCACTTTTCCGCTATGGTCGATGTAACCGTACCACTGCGCCGTCTCGACCGAGGCGAGTCCATGCCAGAATGGATTTGCGTCGGTGAATACCGGTTTTATCACGAACGATCCAGTCGTGTCGACGTATCCCCATAAACCGTCCACCTCGACAGGTGCAATGCCATCGCTGAACTTTCTGGCGTCAGTAAAATTCAGTCGGAACGCTTGATCGCCGGATTTCGTCACGTACTTCCACTCGGAACCATCTCTGACAAGGGCACGGCCATCGTAGAAAGCTCTCGCGGCACCGAACTGCGGTTTGATTACCTCCCGCCCAGTTCCGTCTACGTAGCCCCATATCCCGTTTATTTCAACCGGAGCGAGACCGCAAGAAAATGTTCCCGTGTGCTGGTACTTAATTGGTATGACGACACGGCCAGTCGTGTCGATGTAACCGCATCGTCCGTTGATCGAAACGTTCGCGAGGCCATCTGAAAAATCTCCGGCAACATCGTACTTGTAATCGATAACCAATTTGCCGGTGCGATCGATATAACCGAACCTGTCCCGGCTGAAAAAAGGGAAAAATACCGGGCGATCCAATACCCGCGCGCGCCCATCGTGAAAATCTCCGGCTTCGGAATACTTTGCCGGTATGACCTCACGCCCTGTCGAATCGACGAATCCCCACCTCGTTCCGCCAAACACCGTCCAATTGCCGATTCGCCGCAATCCATCCGCAAAATCTGGAAGGGCTCGCAATGTCGGTTTCACGACAACATTCCCGCTCGAGTCAATGAAGCCGTAAAGCCCATTTTCCTCTATCGGGTATTTCGTGGCCTGCGCCTTCGCCGCTCCGGCGATGAAAAGGAACGAGAGCAACATCGGTAGAATTGACAGCGAAGAGATCGATGAGATCTTTTCCATAGCTGGAAAATGTTGGAATGCAGGCCTAGTAGTCATCGTGAGATGTGAATTCCTATTTATCAAATTCCAATCGTCCTTAGCGTGTGCTCAAACTCTCGGAGAATTCGTTCCATGAAGCAACCTCCGATCACATTATGATCCAGGAAAAAGCTTCTGTCATTATTGTTAGACATCAAGGTTCCTGACGTACTTCGCATTCTTTTCTATGAATTCTTTCCTGGGATCTACGTCCTCTCCCATGAGTATAGAGAACGTCCTGTCGGCATCCGCCGCGCTTTCAATACTTACCTGTAGAAGTGTCCTCTTCGTCGGATCCATTGTGGTTTCCCAGAGTTGTTCTGGATTCATCTCGCCTAGACCTTTGAACCGCGATACGACCACCTCGGAGTCTCCCCCCTTCTTGAGCTCTTTCACAAGCTCTTCGCGCTCTTCGTCGCTGTACGCGTACTGCTCTGCTTTTCCCTTCTTCACTTTGAAAAGCGGCGGCTGGGCGATATAGACTTTTCCCAGTTCGACGAGCTCCTTCATGTATCTGAAGAAGAACGTCAGAAGAAGTGTGCGTATATGGCTGCCGTCGACGTCAGCATCCGCCATAAGGATGACCTTGCCGTACCTTGCCTTGGATGCATCGAAGTCATCGCCGTCTCCGATCCCGGCGCCGATCGCCTGTACTATTGCCCTGATCTCGTCGTTCTCAAGAATCTTGTTGATCCTCGCCTTTTCCACATTAAGGATTTTACCTTTCAGCGGCAGTATCGCCTGGAATTGCCTGTCGCGTCCCTGCTTTGCCGAGCCACCCGCGGAGTCTCCCTCGACTATGAATATTTCGCAGTGCTCAGGATCGCTTATCGAGCAATCGGCAAGTTTGCCTGGTAGATTCGAAGACTCGAGCGCGTTCTTTCTTCTGACTATCTCTCTAGCCTTTCGTGCCGCCTCTCGTGCCTCAGCAGAGTTAACGGCCCTCTCGACGATCCTCTTCGCAATTCCGGGATTCTCTTCCAGGTACTGGCCCAGCTTGTCGTTGACGATCGTCTGCACGATGCTCTCGACTTCGCTGTTGCCGAGCTTTGTCTTCGTCTGTCCTTCGAACTGCGGTTCTGGAACCTTTGTGCTTATGACGACAGTTAGTCCCTCTCGGAAATCGTCTCCAGTCAGGTTGATCTTATCTGACTTGACGAGATTATTTTTGTCAGCGTACGACTTAAGAGTTCTTGTCAACGCGCTTCTGAAACCGCTGACATGCGTTCCACCTTCCACGGTATTGATGTCGTTAACGTACGAGAATAGGTTCTCCCGGTAGTCGTCGCAATACTCAAACGCGATTTCGACGGCGACACCATCGCGTTCGCCAGATACGAAGATCGGGTCTTTCGCAAGCGTCTTCCTCGTACCGTCTATGTAGTGAACGAATTCAACTATTCCGCCCTTGTAGTGGAACTCCTCCTCGTTCCCGTCGCGCTTGTCGGTCAGCTTTATCGTAATTTCTGGGTTCAGGAACGCGAGCTCCCTCATCCTCTCGGCGAGCGTTTCGAACTTGTAAGTTCGGTTCTTGAAAATCTCCTTGTCCGGCATGAATGTAATTGTGGTGCCAGTCTTCGAGCCTTTCCCGATGACCTTTACAGCCTCGACTGGATCTCCTTGTTTGTACTTCTGGTAGAATACCTTTCCTTCCCTGTATACGTTCACTTCTAGGTATTCCGACAGAGCGTTAACGACCGACACTCCGACTCCGTGAAGCCCTCCGGAGACTTTATACGTGGACTTGTCAAACTTGCCTCCGGCGTGAAGCATCGTCATAACCACCTCGAGGGCCGATTTCTTCTCGACTGGATGCATGTCGGTCGGAATTCCCCTTCCGTCGTCATCCACTGTTATGCTTCCGTCCTTGTTTATCGTGACAAGGATGTTCCTGCAAAACCCGGCCAGCGCCTCATCTATCGAGTTGTCGACGATTTCATAAACAAGATGGTGCAGGCCTCTAGCGCCGACGTCGCCTATGTACATGGCGGGGCGTTTCCTGACGGCTTCGAGACCCTTCAGTATCGTTATGCTATCAGCGTTATATGCTTTTCCGTTATCAGGCTTGGTCCTCTTTGCCTCTTCGGCCACGGTTTCCTTCTCATTCTTCAAGTTAGAATCCTTGACAGCTATTTTATTTACAGGCGGCTTCTCCGGTGAAGCTTTCTTCTTTGGCTTTTGCTTTTCCGCCTCTCGCTTCTTCGCCATCTGCTACCTCTTTTAAATGAAAAAAATATCTTGTACTCCTGAATCAGGATAATTCTCGCTAATCTTCTTGAGTATCGACGGCTTCATAAAAACCAGCTCGTTTCTCCATGCGCTCGTGGCGACCTTCACGTATAGAATGCCGTTCTCGATACGCGATATTTCTGTGTTCCTGCCGATCGCTTCGCCGACTATCTTCTCCCACTCTCCGACAACCTGGTACGCTCGAAGCTTGTCCGACACGTTGCCTTCTTTTGAAAACTCCTTGATGAGCTCGCCGATGCTTCTGGCCTCAGGCATGCTCGTACACCACACTCCCTTCCTTAACGGAATGGAATTTTACATCCTGCATATCGACTATCTTATCATCGAAGCTGAGCATGTCGGTCGCTGTTATGAATGCCTGGCCGAGACCCGTCACAGTCCTGATTGCTTTTGTGGCCCGCGTCAAATCAAGCTCAGTCATCACGTCGTCGAGAAGCATAGCGGGAGTCTCCCCAAGTTTCTGCTTTATGTAGCGGGACTCCGCAACCTTAAGCGCGACAAGAAAAGTCTTGTGCTGTCCCTGAGATGCGAATTCCTTGATGGGAATGCCGTTCAGGAAAAATCCGATATCGTCCCTGTGCGGCCCTGCCAGAGTGGATCCGCGCGAGCGCTCGATCTTTGAAAGAGCGTTCAACGACTTCCTGAAATCGTTCTCAATGTCACCTTCCAGCGCGAACGACGGTTCGTACTTGAGCCATGGTGTTTCGCCTGATTCGACGAGAGACCTGTACGCGTCCGAGAATATCCCGCTGAATTCCTCGACGAATGAAAACCTTCGCGAGACGATCTTTGTCCCGTGCGCGATCAGAGCGGAGGTCCATGCGGCGAGAAGATCGCCGTCAAGGATGTTGTTCAACTTTCCATCGAGGAGAATCTTGTTCCTCTGCTTCAGAGCGCGCCTGTACTCGGTAAGCTCTTCCAGGTACGATCTGGAAACCTGTGATAGCACAATATCGAGAAAGACCCTCCTCTCGGAAGGCGCGCCGCCCGTCAGCGCAAAATCTCCCGGTGCAAGGACCACGATCGGAAACAAGCCGATCACTTCTGAACTTTTCCTTACTTCGTTTGAATCAAGAAAATACTTTTTGCCGGCGTTGGCCTCGTACGCGACTCGTACCCTGTTGGTTACATTTTTTTCGGTTTCGATCGTAGCGTCGACCGAGAAGTTGTCGCCTCCCAATTTTGCAACGCTCGAATCTGATTGCTGAAGAAAGCTCCTGGTCAGGCAGATATACGACAGCGCTTCCAGGACGCTGGTCTTCCCCTGGGCGTTGGCCCCGGTAATGAAGTTTAGGCCCGTGCTAAACTCAAGCGATGAATCGGCGTGATTTCTGAAATTTGTCAGCTGGACTTTCTTTATTCGCATGCTTCAGTTAAGTCTCAGAGGCATCACGAGAATAAGAATATCCTGTTCGGACGCCGCCGCTTTTGCATCCTCATGTACCGGCCTTATCGTCGCGGCGCGAGTTGCTGACGAAAGCGCGAACCTTACCTTCGGAGCATCGATGCTACTCATCGCTTCGGTTATGTAGGTAGAATTAAAGCCGATGTTCATCGATTCGCCGCCGTTCCACTGAACCTGCAACTTCTCTTCGCCCATCTCGCCCCGATCCGCATCTTCTGCGGATATCGTCAGCACATCTTTGTCGACTGTGAATTTAACTAGGTGGTTGACGGTGTCGGATAAAATCGCCACGCGACGAACCTTGTCGAGTAGTTCGCCTCTGGCGACAGTCATCAACTTGTTGTTGTCGATGTCGCTTGGTATGACAGCCTCGTAATCGGGGTGCGGTTCCTTGATAAGTCTCGTGATAAGCTCTGTGTCGGAGTTCTTCAAACGGATATGGTCGTCGGTAATCGTTATATCCACCGCGGACGCTTTGAAACTCTTCGCCGCAAGCGAAAGAGCCTTTTCCTGAATGTTTGCTTCTTTCTTCAACGGCTTGTCGACGAGCGCCTTGTCTTCTATGCGCACCAGTCTGTGCCCATCCGTCGAATATATCCTTGCTCCCTTTCCCGAAAAAAGAAAGAGGACGCCGTTCATGGATCGCCTGTGCTCATCTTTGGACACCGCAAAGATAGTTCGCTCGATGACCGTCTTAAGCGTGTCCGCAGCTATTGTTGAAGTCTCCGCTGAATCGCTTAGCGTCGGCAGCGTCGGATATTCATCCGCTGGTGAACACGCAAACTTGTAAGACCCCGACTTTGTCTTAAGTGTCAGCTTCAAACTCTCATCGACGTTAACGTCTATTTCCGAATCTTCGAGATTTCTCACAATATCGAAAAACTCTTTCGCGTTAACGGTCACTTTGCCATCGGTCGCTTCGAGTACATCGGCCTGAGTCGACATCGATATCTCAAGATCGGTAGCGGAAACGGTAAGCTTCTTCTTGCTTGTTTCCAGCAACAGGTTTTCTATTGCCGGAATCGTGGTTCGAACAGGGACCACTCCGATTACCCGACCAATGACATCGCGGAGTTCCCTGCTGTTTACTTTAAACCTCATTTCCGCCTCCATTATTTGCAGAATTTTCCAAGTTCAAGTTGTTTGATTTTAATGTAAATTTAGCTTTTTTTGGCCTAACTATCAATTTAGAAGTCTACTACTGTGACCCCCTGATGTGCATAACTATCCATTATTATAATAATAGATATATATACTTAAGAAATAATAGTAATAAGATAGACTGTGGATATGTTGATAAGTTTGTTGGTATTTAATAATCGATGCTCTGACAAGAAATTACAAAAGCTATCATGGACAGAATTGTCAACGTCATGAGACTTCTTGTGTGTTGGAAAGGCAGTGTCTCTCAACATTAACATTTGGCGGAACGTTTTTCTGTTGATAATCTATAACTAACTAACAGAGGATGCCCGCTTTTCAACACAGATCCAAACATGTTCTTCACATCCCTATCATTTCAATTTTCTTCTTGATTCTATCGTACTTTTCGCGAAACCGATCATCATTTGCGAGCTGATCAGAAATTATCTGACACGCGTATATCACTGTTGAATGGTCGCGACCGCCGAATTGACTCCCTATGGTCTTCAGCGGGAGCTGCGTCAATTCTTTTGTAAGATACATCGCTGTCTGTCTCGCGATAACAATTTCTGACTTGCGCGTCTTTCCGCGGAGCTGTTCCTCGGTGACATCGAAGACATCGGCGACGATCTTCTGGATGTCTTCCACCGTAACAGCGGTCTTCCTGCTGACAGCCAGGCTGCGGACCACTTCCTTCGCGAGGTCGACGGATATTTCCCTGTTGTTCAGGCTGGCCTTTGCAAGTATGCTTATGAGACTTCCTTCCAGCTCGCGGATGTTTGAAGTGACGTTCGCGGCGACATACTCAATCACGTCTTCAGGCATGTGTATGCCGTCGTCCTCGCTTTTCTTTCGAAGGATCGCTATACGGGTCTCGAGGTCCGGGGGCTGCACGTCGACAGTCAATCCCCAGGTGAACCTGCTGACAAGGCGGTCGTCCACTCCCTTCAACTCTTTCGGTGGCCGGTCAGAGGACAGGATGATTTGTTTTCCTGACTGATGCAGCGCGTTGAAAGTATGGAAAAAATTGTCCTGCGTCTTTTCCTTCCCAGCAAAGAACTGTATGTCGTCGACAATGAGAATATCCATGCTTCTGTAGAAGTTTGAGAACTCATTGGCTCTGTCTTTTTGGATGGCATCAACGAAGTCGACAGTGAACCTCTCGCTGGAAACATACAATACTCTCTCAGCCTTTCCAGACTGCCGAGCGAAATTGCCGATCGCCTGAATAAGATGCGTCTTGCCGAGACCGACGCCTCCGTAGACGACGAGCGGATTAAACGAGGTGCCCGCGGGATTGTTGGCGACTGCGTAAGCTGCCGCGCGTGCGAATTGGTTGCTATCACCCTTTATGAAATTGTCGAAAGTGTAGCGTGGATTGATATTGCTTTCAAACGGAGGTTTCGCCGTCAACTTTGTCGCGGTGAAATGCTGCTGACTCGCCTGCCCAGGTTGAGGCGGCCTGTAGAACTGCGGCTCGGAGTCCGACATGTCCTCCTCTGAAATCGTGTACTCAACTCTGGCGTTTTCTCCCATTACCAGTTTGACAGACTCATTAACGACGCTCGAGTAGTGTTCCTCAAGCCAATCGTGGAAGAACTGGCTCGGGACCTTCACGACGAGGCTCTCACTGTCCAGACTGACGGGAACAACGGGTTCGAACCAAGTCTTGTAACTCAAATTGTTAACTCGCCCCTGAATATGTTTCATGCATTCTTGCCAAGCCCCCTTGGCATCAGTAACAGTTTCCATCAACAAGCTCCCTTGAGATATTCAGAATTTTCTCCACATTTCCAACCAACTTATTAACATTAACAGCGATGATGTAATGGTTGCAAAATCAAGCGCTTACACCGCCAAGTAACTTAACCTTAACATACCGGTGGAAAACTAAGAATCATAAAGTAAAAAGAGTAGGCCTAATTTTGAGCAAAAATAAAGCGATTTCCACAAGTTATCCACACTGCCTGAACCAGATATGTTGCGGACAATATTAATAAAGCAAATGTGGAAAAACAAGCTGCTGGCTCAATGTGGATAATTGGCTAACCTATTGAAGGTTCGGGTGTTATGTGTAGTTTTTCTGTTATGTGGAAAACTTTTCGGAGATGCGGGGAAATATTGAATATTTGGCATCTTTTGCTTTTTTAGAGCGAGTGTGGAAAAGTTGAACAATTTTGTGGAAAACACACGATTATTTGTTGAAGGATTCTTGGTAATTGTTTGGAAGTTTTAAAGGTGAACGAGGCTCGTCGAAAAGGGTATGCGAACCTTGAATTTTGTTACCATCTGAGCTAACTTGTCAGGCAAAATTTAAAACCAGAGGAGTTTTTGATGAAGAGGACATTTCAGCCTCACAATACGAGAAGAAGGAGAACGCACGGTTTTCGCTCCAAAATGAAGAGCAAGACCGGTCGCAAAGTGTTGGCCCGCAGACGTGCTAAGGGGCGCTGGCGCCTAACTGTCAGCGACGAGAAGTAACGCTAGAGCGATACCTGTCCCCGGAGGGCTCTATCCGACGCTTTACTCTCCCGAAAGAAGATATCATAAAGTCATCAAGGGAGATCGGCGAAGTGATCAGAGAAGGAAGGCGCTTCAACGGGAAGCGCGTTTTCATATTCTATCAATGGAACACTTTGCCGGAAGGGGGCAGAGAAGTAAGAGTTGCGTTTACAGTATCCAGAAGAGTTCGCAATGCGGCAGACCGCAACAGACTCAAGCGCCTCATGAGAGAAGTTTACAGAATCAACAGAGAGGATGCGGTCTCCACCTTCGGGGCGCAGGGAATGAGTCTGAGAGTCGTAATGGGCTGCAGCTATGAAACCGCCGCGGCAGCCATATCCATGAAAGATATTGAAGAAGATTTCAAACTATTTCTACGTAGAGTCAGCGTCGACATTGCCGGCTGACGCCGCGATCGCCGTCATAAGACTTTACAAGAAATTCATCTCGCCACTTTTTCCGCCAACGTGCAGGTTCTATCCGAGCTGTTCATCATATTCGATAGACGCCTTCCGAATGCATGGATTCTTCAAAGGGATGCTCCTGAGCATCTGGAGAGTCCTTCGCTGTAACCCGTTTAACGCGGGCGGATACGACCCAGTTCAGGAATCACATCCCTTCCGGAGAAGCAGAGGAATATAGATGGGGAAGAAAGAAACAATAGGAATTGTACTTATAACGCTTGTGCTATTCGTCTGGATGTACTTCAATACTCCGAAGGCGCCGGTGCAGACACCGCGGTCAAAGGCGACGAGTGAGCAGTCGGTCGACACGACACATGCACCTGGCGGGCAGAAATCTCCGCAAATGACGCCGCGGATCTCAGAGGAAGGGAATGCGGACACTGCCGCCGTCAATCGTTATGGCATGTCGTTCGCACGATTGGCAACAGGGACTGAAAAGACCATAACCATTGAGACCAGCCTCTATACTGCTGTGCTTACCACACAGGGTGGGATGATTAAAGACTGGACCCTGACGAAATATAAGACATGGAACGGCGGGCCGGTTGAGCTAGTCAACTACAAGCACAATGGAGATTACAGTCTCGTCTTCCAGTCGATGAGCGGAAAGTTGATCGACACAAAAGGTCTTTTCTTCACAGCTCCATTCACGAACGGGGAAGTCGTGAAACTGAAAAACGGGCAGACATTCAACATCGCCTTTGCGCTGAACGTAAACGATTCTTCGAAGATAGTCCGGGAGTACACTTTCAAGGGAGGATTTTACAATTTCGGTTCTAACGTTGTTTTCGAACACATGTCTAGGTATATCGCCAACTACCAGTACCAGGTTACCTGGCAGCATGGTCTGAACTACACAGAGGAAAACAGCGTCGACGAATCGAGTTTCTCGACCGCATACGCCTACAGCGGAGGCGAAGCCGTGACGCTTGATGCGACTAAGCCCGGCGAGCCCGTGAAACAGCAGGTAAGCGGCAACACCAAATGGGTTGCCCAGACAACCAAGTATTTCGCGGCAGCGATAGTTCCCGAAACAAGGCCCGCTGATGGCGCGTATCTTCACGGAAACGAATTTCATCTTCCGAATAACGGCCTATACAGGGACTACTACACCGCTCTGGAGATGAGGTTCGAGGGGAGACCCATCCAGTCCGATTCATTCATGGTCTACATCGGTCCCCTTGAGTACAACCTCCTTAAGTCGTACCACATAGGCCTGGAGCAAATTGTCGGCCTCGGTTGGAAGTGGGTCATAAGGCCGATAGCCGAATACGTTATGCTGCCGGCGTTCCAGTTCCTCCACAAATACATACCGAACTACGGTCTTGTAATCATCATATTCGCGATACTTCTCAAACTTCTCCTGAATCCACTGACGATATCCAGCATGAAGTCGATGCGAAAGATGCAGGCGCTTCAGCCGATGATGGAAGAGATCAAGGAGAAGTACAAGGAAGATCAGCAGAAGATGAACCAGGCGATCATGAACTTGTACAAGGAGTACAAGATAAATCCGCTTGGCGGTTGTCTCCCGATGTTCTTACAGCTCCCGATTCTATACGCTCTCTGGGCGATTTTCCGGAGCGACATCGTCCTTCGTCAGTCGAACTTCATATGGTGGATCAAGGATCTTTCCATTCCTGATACCATCCTCAGGCTTCCTTTTACGCTCCCATTTTTCGGGATGAACCAGATCAGCGGCCTCGCCACGCTTATGGCGGTAACGCAGTTCATACAGACCAAGATGACTACCACAGACCCGAGGCAGAAATTTATCGTCTACTTCATGCCGATAATGATGTGGCTGATCTTCAATAATTTCCCAGCCGGGCTGAACCTCTATTATTTCGTTTACAACCTCCTTGCGATCGGACAGCAATACATGCTGAATCGAAAACCGATGGAAGAAATGCTTGTGAAAGCGACTCCGAAGAAGAAGAAGGATAAACCATCGCGTCCGACGAGGCCGCAAATGGGTAACAGGGCAATGAGAAGAAGCTCCTGATTTAGTATTCCCAATGCCTGGGATGCGCGCCATGGTTTCGGTTCCGTGCCATGAGCGCGCGAGAGGGAACGGATCCAACCATATCTCACAACTTGACTTTTCGCGAGTTCAACTTTAGCTTTTGCTAAGCTAATCCACTCATTAAGGGACGTCAATAATGCGTGGAACGGCCTTTTGAAGGGAGTCGACGCTTCAAACGAGGACCAGCAGAACCTGCCTTCTTTACAATTTCACGCAAACCATCGAACCATTGGTAATTTTCGCCGCATATAGATCGGTCGAGTCACTGGCATCTATTACCGCGGTCCACGAGTTACCAGGAGTGATCTGATGCCTATCGGCCAGTTCAAAATGGATTTTGCATGGAAGAAAACGATCGACTGCGTGAAGAGAACAAACGCCTGAAGCGGGCCGTCGACGAACTCTCTATCCTAAACGAGCTCGCTTCTGCGATTGGAGGCCTCAACAACTCCGAAGAAATTATCCGCAAGATACTTAATCGCGCCCTCCGCGCTTTGAACGCTGAGCAGGGTGTAGTGACGCTGGTGGCGGAAGGTGACGATAATCCGCTGCGAACTCTAGTGAGAAGCTCATTCACATCGTCCGAACACACTGCGCTTCATTTCAACGACATGCTGCTCGGATGGATGACTCACAATAAGAGTCCGATCACGCTTAACGATCCCGTTTCAGATCGGCGCTTCGGAGGTGCAGAATGGAATCCGATGGTCAGGTCCCTTGTCTGCGTACCCATGCTTGTCAGGTCAGGATTGAAGGGAATTCTGACCGTCTACAACAAGAAGAACAGCGAGAAATTTTCGGACGACGATCAGAGGCTTCTATCGATAATAGCGGCACAGTCGGCGCAGGTTATCGAGAATGCCAGGTTGTATGAAGAGGAGAGTGCGCTCATGAAGATTCGGCGCGAGCTCGATCTTGCGTCGCAGATACAGAGCGATCTTTTGCCGAAAGGAAAACCGGAGATGCCGGGGTACGACATAGCGGGAGCAACTTTTCCGGCGCGATCGGTCGGAGGTGATTTTTTCGATTTCATTCCAATTGAGGATTGGAAGCTCGCCCTCTGCTTGGGTGATGTGTCAGGAAAGGGACTACCGGCCGCGCTCCTCATGACTAACATACAGGCATCCCTCAGGAGTGAAGCGTTTCTCGGTAAGCAGGCTCACGAGTGCGTCGAGAGGATGAATAGGCAATTGTTTCTCACGACGGGCCCGGAGAAATTCGCAACTTTGTTCTACAGCATTCTTGATGGCCGAAGCAACACACTCTCCTACTGCAATGCTGGGCACGAACCTCCTTTCTTGATTTCAGACAATGGCGCGCCGCGGAGGCTGAATATAGGAGGAACGGTTATTGGAGCCATAGATCCAATGAGTTTCATGGGAGCATCAGTGAGTTTCGATCCCGGAAATTTCCTGGTGGCTTACTCAGACGGTGTCACTGAGGCTATGGATAATAACATGATACAGTTCGGGGAGGATAAGCTGTCGCGTTTGATCACGGAAAATGCCGGATTGACCGCCGCCGAATTGGTTAAGCTGATTTCCGATGCGGTAAAAGCGCATGCCGGTAGCGCTCCACAACACGATGATATAACCGCTCTGGTGATAAAACGAGAGAAGTAACGCCGGAGCAAGTGCGCAGAAAAGCCCTTCATCGACATTTGCGCTCACATCGTCTTCACCTAACCATATTGTCTGAAAGGAAGGGAACAGCAAGCTGAGAGGGAAGCGCGATATCGGCTTTAAATCGCGCTTCACGAAAATTAAGTCGGGAAATCGTATGTTAAATAGTTTCAAATAGAAGGTGACAAATGGAAGATCTAAGTTATCCAATAGGGCGCTTTGTTCCGGATCCGGAATTGACGGAGGCGAAGCGCATCACACTCATAAACGATGTTACCGCCGCTCCCGCCGCGCTTCGGGAAGCCGTGCATGGAATGACAAAGGCGCAGCTTGACACACCATATCGGCCGGGCGGGTGGACGGTTCGGCAGGTGGTTCATCATCTTCCCGACAGCCACATGAACGCGTATATGAGATTCAGGCTGGCTCTTACTGAGAACGAGCCAACTATTAAGACTTACAACCAGGCGGAATGGGCCAATCTGCCCGATGCCACTTCCGCGGACGTGGAGATCTCCATGAAGCTTTTTGAGAACCTACATCACAGGTGGGTATTCCTATTGAGCAGCATGAAGGCTGGAGACTTTAAGCGCACATTTCGTCATCCGGAAAGCGGCGTGCAGAACCTCGATATGACTCTTCAACTCTATGCCTGGCACGGCAAACATCATGTCGCGCACATAACATCACTTCGAAAGAGGATGGGCTGGTAGCGTCTTGCCAGCTGTCTGGATAGTCTCTACACGACTCTTTCGAGCGGCACCTGGAAGAGCCGGATGTGATCGTCCGGTCTCGGAATATTCTTGTTGGCTATCCTGATTTCCTGAACGAGCATTTCCAACGTCGATTCTTCCTCGAACGCTATCATGTAAACGGCGTTCGTCCCGGGAAAGCTCCGCGTGTCGAGGTGCGGATCTGTGCCATGACCTTTACCCTTGACGTGTTCCCAGCGGGTGTAGTAATCGATGCCCGCCGCTTCGAGGAGCTTCATCACACGCGGCGAAACGATATCGTTGCAGACAACGAACACTATTTTCATTTGGCCTCCCATCTAACGAATTGAACGCGCATTCATTCGTGGATCATAATCACTTCTGCTCCGTGTCGCTATCATTTGCCGCGACGTAGGAAGCCGAGCATTTTCTTGAAGGAGAGATCGTCGAGGATGGAATAAACCACTGGCACTACGAAGAGCGTCAGGAGAGTCGAAGTAATCAGCCCGCCGATTACTGCCTGTCCCATCGGGGCGCGGAACTCGCTACCTTCGCTCACGGCGAAGGCGACCGGCATCATTCCAAATATCATCGCGAAGGTAGTCATGAGAATCGGGCGAAGCCTCGTCGCGCCCGCATTGATAAGCGCCTCGGTCCGTTCCTGACCCCTGTCCCGAAGAACGTTCGCATAATCAACCAGCAAAATACCATTTTTCGTGACAAGACCCATTAGCATTATTATACCGATCATCGACATCATGGAAATAGCGCTGTTGAACGCGAGCAGACCGAGTACGGCGCCTATGAGCGACATAGGCAGCGCGAGCATTATCGCGAATGGATAAGTGAAACTCTCAAACTGAGCCGCGAGCACGATGTAAACGAATATGACCGCGAGCGCCAGCGAAAGAAGTATGTTCATGAATGACTCAGACTGCATCTGTCCCTGGCCGATGACAGCGACACTGTAACCGGGGGGAAGAGAAAGCCTGTTAGTGCTGTTCTGAATATCTCCGAGAACCTCCCCGAGAAGTCTTCCGGAGAGGTTTGCGTCGACTCGAATCTCGCGCTGCCTGTCGAATCGGTTGATCTGCGACGGACCGGAGCTCTGCCTGATATCCGCAACGTAGCTTACTGGCACGAGAAGATTTTCCCCGTTTCCAATCGCCTTGTTGCTCTTAATGGATAGGTTGTTCACGTTTTCAAATGAAGTCCTATCTTCCTTGCGAAGACGGACCCTGACGTCATACTGCTCGTCACCTTCCTGGTATTTCGTCGCAACATATCCGTCAACTAGGGCTCTCGCCGTTGTGGCGATTTGTGCTACGTTCACGCCCAAATCCGAGGCCTTCTCGCGGTCTATCCTTATCCTGACCTCAGGCTTTGATGTCTCGAGGCTGTTCTCAATGTCAACTGCGCCAGGCGTTGTCCTAACGATGCTCTCGACTCTGTCGGCGATCCATTTGAGCGTCGTCATGTTGTCGCCACGGACGCTCATCACGACCGGTTTTTGATTCCCACCTGGACCACCCTGAGTCCCATAAGACATTTTCACTCCGGGCGTATTTCGAAGGTCCTCCCGGAGATAATTCATGATTTGCCAGATGCTCCGCTTTCGTTCGTTCTTCTTCACAAGTTTCACCAGGATATTTCCCGTCGTGACCGGATCGTTTCCCGCGCCTATCGTCAGTAGAGTAGTCGTAACTTCCGGTTGTCTCTCGAGAACATTTTCTATATAAGAACCTATGGCGGCAGTCTGTTCCAGCGAACTTCCCGGA
The DNA here is from genome assembly GCA_021794075.1 of Bacteroidota bacterium. GTDB lineage: Bacteria > Bacteroidota > Ignavibacteria > Kryptoniales > JAKASW01 > JAKASW01. The sequence continues at coordinate 34,006 of JAJYRM010000018.1, forward strand.
GCCGCGTGAATGCCGATTGTGAATTCGCTTTCGTCGGTGTCAGGGAAAAAGGATGTTCCGAGAAATCCCATCAGGAAGAAACTCGATACGAACACGGCGATTGAACCGAAGATCACGGTCTTCCGGTGGTGCAGCGACCATCTGATGGCTTTCCTGTATTTCTGGCTTAGGAGCTGGAAGAAGTGGTTGAAGTAGTAGAGTCCGCGGCGCAGCATGGAGCCTTTATTCTCAAGCTCCTCGTCGGCGGCCGTGAGCCAGCGGGAGGAAAGCATGGGGGTCAGCGTGAACGCCACGAAAAGGGAAACGAGCACCGCGACTGAGACGGTCAACCCGAATTGGTAGAAGAACCTGCCGACAATGCCGGGGGTGAAGGCTATGGGCACGAACACGGCGACTATGGTGAATGTCGTCGCCATTACCGCGAGTCCTATCTCGGCAGTCGCAGCCTTCGCGGCTTCCATTGGAGTCTCGCCCTGCTGCATGTGTCTGAATATATTCTCGATGACCACAATAGCGTCGTCGATAAGGAGACCGACCGCCAGTGAAAGGGCGAGAAGCGAGATCATATTCAGCGTGAAGTTGAGCGCATACATTATGATGAAGCTTGCGATGATGGATGTCGGAAGAGCGATGGCGCTTATAATTGTGGAACGCATATTCGCGAGGAATAGAAAGACCACGATGACCGCGAGCAGGCCGCCATAGAAAATGTCGAACAGGACGTCGTTAACCTCCTCGACGATGAAAGTGCTGTTATCCTGTGCCACGGTGATCTTGAGATCAGGCGGAATTTCCTTCTGTAAAGCAGCGAGTTGCTGCTGGATTCCCTCCGCGACACGTACGGTGTTGCTCCCCGACTGCTTCAATATGCTGAGGCCGACGGCGGGTTTGCCGTTCACCCGCGTGAGACTTGTCTGCTCCTTTACGCCGTCGAAAACCTGTGCCACGTCGGACAGATATATAGGCTTGCCGCCTGGCGTCGCAACTATAACCCTATTGAAGTCGCCGACATTCGAATATTTTCCCATCGTGCGAAGAAGTATCTGGCGTGGACCCTGCGTGAGATTGCCAGCGGGCACTTCCATGTTTGATGCAGCGACGGCCTGTATGATGTCATTTATCGAGAGATTGTAGGCCTTAAGTCTTGAAGCGTCAACCGATATCTGTATCTCTCTCTCCGCGCCGCCGACTAGATCCACTCGACCGACGCCGGGCACGTTCTCCAGTCTTTTCCTGATCACATTCTTGGCGAACGTCGTGATCTCCTTGTCCGACCGCGGTCCGGAGACCGTTAGAGTGAACATTGGTACGCTTGCCGGGTCAATGCGTTGGACTACAGGTTCTTCAAGATCTGTCGGCAGATCTGCGCGCACCGCGGAGATTTTCTCGCGAACCTCCTGCGCCGCCTGCCTTCCCTCGACCTCGAGCTTGAACTGGATTATTACAAACGAGACTCCTTCACGAGATATCGAAGTGATGTGCTCGATGCCGCCGATCGTGTTCACGGCATCTTCGATTTTCTTAGTTACATCCGTCTCCATCTGCTCAGGTCCCGCGCCTGGAAGAACGCTCGTGACGGTGACGTACGGAAAATCGATGTCGGGGAACTGATCAATGTTCAATTTCATGAACGAGAAAAGCCCGAGCACGATGAGGGCGAGTATCATCATCGTCGCGAATACGGGGCGTTCTATAGATGTGTCGGCTAATTTCATGTCTGGTTTCTCCTCCGTGCAGAATAGGGAGCACGTGCCTCTCTTATCCGGAATCCGATCGGCCTCTTCCGCTTCTCGGGCGGGCTCAGTATTTCTAGAAAGGCCACATGGCTGTGTATGAACTCTCCCGGGAGGCGCTCGATATTAGCCGCGGGAATTTGCATGTGGTCATTTTTCATTTTCATTTCCCAGATTGGCGATACTGACGAAGCCGCTGTCACGCGCGTTCGTGGCGCCGGTCGTAATTACGGTGTCTCTTTCTTCGAGTCCATTGAGCACTTCGAACATTCTCCCGTCTGTCAATCCGGTCTCCACGATTCGCTGGAATGATCGACCATTTCTGACGATGAAGACACGGCTCGTGATTCCATCGCTCTGTATCGCCGCTGCCGGAACGACGATGGGCCTGTCGCGCGAAGAGACCGGCACGTTGACCCTGCAGAACATTCCAGGCCTGAACCAGTTGTCTGGCGTGTTGTTGAAGAGCGCCTTTATTTGGAACGTGCGTGATCGCACGTCTGCGGACTTGGAAAGCTGAACGATCTCACCGGTTATCTTGACGTCAGGACGCGCTTCAGAATACACCTGCACCTTCTGCCCAGTCGTCAGGCTTCCGAGATCGGTCTCGTTCACGTCGAAGTCGACCTTCATCTTTCCTATTCTCGCCACAGTCATGAGTACTCCTCCGGGCGAAGTCAGGTCGCCAACGCTGACGTTGACGGCGGTGACCACGCCGGGGATCGGGGTTGTAAGCTCGACGGCACTCTTCGCGGCGTCGAAATTCGCTTTTGCGACTTCATACGCCGTCTGGGCTCCGTCGAGAGATTGTTGGGAAATTGCCCCTTCTTTAAGGAGAGCGTTCATACGCTCATAAGTCTTCTCCGCGTTGTTGAAGGCGGCCTGTGCCTGGTAGTATTGCGAAGTCGCGCCGCTTCTGTCCAGGACGACTAACACCTGCCCGGCTTTCACCGATTGCCCCACCTGCGCGTCGATGGCCGTAATTCGTTCCGATATCTTTGCCACAATATTCGCCTGTTCCTGGCCCTCCAGTGTACCCGAGAATTGCCTGGTAACCGAAAGCTTCTGCTTATGCGCGATCGCTATCTCGACCGGGACGGTAGAGAATGTCAGGGTTCCCGCCTTCTTTTCGGCATTGGGCGTTCGCCCGCAACCACTAAACAGCACTCCTGCCAAGCCGGTCATGATACTTATCTTCATTGAAAAAGTAATCTTCCTCAATTTCTGCCTCCCGAGTGTTGATGAATCAAAACGCGGCAGCCGCCCTTTGAACCTGCGCGTTTTAGTTAGAGTTTCTGAATCTGTCATCATTTCTCTCTCCCTATGGCGTACTCCCAGTCGGTTTTTGCTACGAGGTAGTCGTAAATGGCCTGAGCGTAGTTTGTCTGCGCAAGGGTCATCGCAACCTGCGCGTCGAGCAGTTCGAGTTGAGTGCCGACGCCGCTCTTGAATCTTGTCCCTGCGATCGCGACCGCTCGCTTCGCCTGCTCGATGTTTTTCTCCTGTCCCTGCACCCGCTGTTTGGCTTCGTTCATCTTTAGGCGCGCCGATTGAATCTGTATTGTCAATCCTTCTTCCGCCTTCAGCCGGGTCAGCTTCGTTTTCCTGAGGTCGATCCTCGCCTCTTCCACGCGGGCCGGAGTGCGCAAACCGTCGAACAGGTTCCATGAAAGAGTCACCCCGACGTTAAGTATCTTCGCCCAATAATAGTTGCTGAACTGAAACGTGTTGTCCTGTGTCTGCCACTGGTAAGCTCCGAACGCGTAGATGGAAGGGAAGTAGCCCGATTGTTCTATGCTGATGTTCTTATCGAGCATAGATTCCTGGAAGGCGAGCTGCTGCAAACCGGGGTTCGTCTCGATCGCGTGTGCGGAGCCAGCGTCCAGAACGGACTGCGGTACATCGGTAAAGGTGAAATCTCCTTCCACATCAATCTCTTTGTCGAGCGGAATCGCTAGGAGCGACTTTAGTCCGTTCTTCGCGAGGACGAGGTTGTTCTCTACGGAGATGAGGACGGGCTCCGTGTTCGCGACCTGCACTTCGGCGCGGAGCAAATCGAACTCCGCCGCGTTGCCGTGCTTGTAAAGCGCCTGCACGTTGACAAGGTTTGCCCGCACCACGTCGAGTCCCTGCTTGTTCGCCTCGACCAGCTTTTTCATGAGAAGGACCCCGTAGAAAGCTTTCTTCACCTGTAGAACGACGCCCGATTTTGTCGCGTCCAGTCCCGCTTCGGAAAATTCTTTGTAGGTGTTCGCAATCTCGAGAGCTACTCCCACCTGTCTGCTATACAGCGCCTGAGTGAGCTGGCCGCCCCATTGATAAGAATTGTTCGAACCGATCGGAAAAGTCTGGACGTTCGATGTCGGGTTGAACGCGGAGTTCGCGGGGAGGAATAGTACGGGAAGTTGTATGTTCCTCATATACTGGCCCGAGAAGGAGAGCTGCGGGAAAGCACCCGACCTTGCTTCGGCGATCTGAGCTTCCGACCTGGCTCGATCCTGATCGGCTATGAGGACGTCTCTGTTCTGCGAAAGCGCTATGGAGATCGCTTTATCGAGCGAAAGGCGAAGAGTATCCTGCGCGATCGCTCTTCCCGCAAAAAGGATGACAGCCGCGAGTGCGGCGACGATTCTCCTCTCGTTACATAATATCATAGTTCGCATGCCCTGCAATTTTGATATGATTATATAACGTATTGTGAATACCGGGACTTAAGCCGCCTGACGATGACTGATTAGCCGCCCTGAAAACTCGATACGACAGTCTGTTTTACGGAAGCACGAATTCCGTGTTACGACTTTCGATTGATAAGCTAAATGGGGGGGAAGTGAGATTCAAGGAAGACTGAAGGCATTTGCACTTCCGCCGGTGCAGGAATATCTTCGAGTATCAACTTTCAACTGGGAATCGAGGAGAGAGATGAAAACACTTGGACTTATCGGCGGCACCGGCTGGGTGTCGACGGTCGATTACTACAGGGTAATTAACAAAGAGATAAACGTGCGTCTCGGAGGGCTAAACTCCGCGAAGATGATTATGTATTCCGTCAACCAACAGGAATTCAGGCCTGCGACAGACGAATCAGGTCTGGCGGAATTCGCCGAGTATTTGACCGGCATCGCCAGACGCCTGGAGACCGCCGGTGCTGAATGCCTCGTGCTTTGTGCCAATACCCCCCACATGGCGGCTGACCTGGTGCAGGCAAAAATTGGAATACCGCTGATACATATTGCCGACGTCACCGCGAAAGCTATTCTCAGCAAGAACATGAAGAGTGTCGGACTCCTCGGTACCAAGATGACCATGGAGCAGAGCTTCTATAAGGACCGCTTGAAAAGCTTTGACATTGCCACGCTCGTTCCTGATCAGCCACAGCGCGAGTACATAAACAGGACCATCATGACCGAACTCGAACTGGCTGTGCTTAAGGACGAGACTCGGAGCAAATATCTGGAGATAATCGATAGCCTTGTTGCAAAAGGCGCGGAGGGAATCATACTCGGTTGCACAGAGATCCCGCTTCTCATCAAGCAATCCGACTGTGAAATCCCCGTGTTCGACACCACTACGTTGCACGCCATGGCGGCGGTGGAATTCGCGCTGTCAGATGAATAGATGGTTCGAGGGCCTGACTGAGATCTGGGATTTCCTGGAGTAATTCTCCGCGAAGTCACGACCTATCAACGGATACCTTTGACTTTCTGCAAGTCAAAGAACGTCTGCAACATCATTACCAAATCGTTGATCTAGAGAGAGTAACCGGGCACGTCGGCTGTTTGCACTTCCGAGGCATGGCCGATAAATTTCGGAACTCGAACTCTGGAAGATTCGACCGGAGGCCTTTCTTGACGTTGCGAGGTCGTTCAGCTCAAAGGACGAATCGACGGAACGTCTTTTGGAGTGTAAAAAACAGTTGGAGGAATAAATGCACAAAGCGATTCAATACAGTTTTAGATCAGCCGCCGTGACGCTGCTGATTTCAATCATGGTCGGCGTCAGCTCGGTCTCAGCACAGACGCCAACCGAAAGCAGTCATCGCGGCTGGAGCCATCTGAAGTACGCGATCTTCTTCACCTCGTATGATATGGAAAATCTTCTTGCTGATCCCGCTCAGTTCAAGAAGACTATGGAATACTTCGCTCCCGTGATGCCTGACAGGGTTTACATCGACGGAGTCGGTCGCGGCGGCAAAGTGGATGTTCCGCTGCTGAAGGAGATAGCTGCGAGATTCCGCGCGATGGGAATAAAGGCCGATGGCGCCATGGTCGCGACTTCACCCCGGGGCGGACCTTCCGCGTACAACAATCCTGAAGACCTTGCTTCGCTTAAGGAAAGGATGCAGGGTTTGGCACAGGTGTTCAACAAAATTATACTGGACGATTGGCTCTTCACGAATGCGACCGACTCGAAAAGCGTTGCTGACAGAGGCGACATGACCTGGGCCGAGTACCGCACCAAGTTGATTCTGGAACAGTCGAAGAAATATATCATCGATGCCGCGAAAGACGTTAATCCGAAAGTCCAGGTAATAATAAAATTCCCCAACTGGTACGAAGGGTTTGCCGAGAACGGCTACGATGTGAAGGATGAGGTGAAGCAGTTCGACAAGTTGGCGATCGGCATCGAGACCCGCGTGCCTGAGACTCAACACCAGCACATTCCGATTTATACGGGATACTTCCTGCAGAAATGGGAATCGAGCGCCGATGCGGCGAAGTGGGTAGGATCATGGCTCGATAACTATGGCATGGTTGGCCAATCGAACGATTACAACGCGCAGGTTTGGCAGGCGGTCCTCGCGCGCACGCCTGAGATAATACTCTGGTGCGCCGGTCAGCTCTGGCCGACAAATCCTTCCAGCAACGTCTATCCGGATTTCGTTGCGAAACTTCCGGAGTTCAACCGTGTTGCGGGACTGTTGAACGGCAAATCCCGCGGCGTGCCGATTTACATGCCCTTCGGTTCAACTGGCGAATACAACATCGCCGGTTATTTCGGGATGGCGGGGATACCTCTCGATCCCGTGACGACATTTCCGAAAGAAAGCCCTATATCCATATTCTGCCTGAACTCAGCAAAGGACCACAACCTTGCTTCTGAGCTCATCAGCCAGCTTACCGATGGCAAGAACATTTTCATGACTTACGGCCTTTGGAAGAAACTTGCCGAAGAGGGAACTGAATTCAAGAATGTCCTTAGCCTCCTTCCATACAGCGGCCAGGTGAGCGGCTCAACGTTTGGGCTCCTTCAGGGATTTGGCGAAAAGACTCTCAAGGCGGACAGGAAATTCACTTTCCCCGGCATAGAGGTGACTACATGGCCGGAGACACGCGACGTTACGCTGTCGCGCGAGGATTTTGATTTCCCCGTCCTCATGCGGGTTCACTACCTGAACGGGACGATCTACATACTCAACATGCCGAGCAATTCCTACGACCTTCTCCGGCTGCCTGTTCGGGTTCTCGACGCAATCCGGAGGCCATTCAACAAGGAGTTGGGCGTGCAGCTCGACGGACCCGGACGCATCGCGATGTACCTGTTCGGTGAAAAGCAGTACGTCCTGTATAACATGAGTAACAGGATCGAGCCCGTCTCCCTTAGATTTGACAAGGCGATTCAGACACAGGGATGGAGGGAACTTGTCCGCAACGAGGAGGTGAAGGCTACAGTCGACTCAGCGTCCGCGCGGTTCCACGGCTATCCTCATTTTCACGGACCGGTTTTCAGCGACGTGTCGTTGACGCTGCAGCCATATGAGATAACTGTAGTTCAGGCGCCCTGACGAAATTCCATCGGGTAGTCCGGAATTCTGTCCGGGCTACCCGTCCCATCTTTCAAGTTTTACTCAAGGCGCTTTCGGGCGCATGCTGCGCTACTGTACGTTTTGCGCCGAGGACGTCTGCCCCGTCACTTGCGCGACAAGACTGTTCTGCTCAGTATTTCACACACCACATTACGGGAGGAGGAGAAAAATGAGTGATGCGGTTATACCCGTGAATCAACCCGCCGATATTCCGGAAATAAAATGGCGAAACATTATTTGGGCGCTGATTGCCATCGGCGTCATGGTGGTTGTAATTATAATACGCGATTTTCGTTTGCTCAATTTCATACACGTGCTGGCGGGACTTCTTTGGACGGGCACGGATTTGTTCATGGGGTTCGCAATGGGTCCGATAATGCGGAGACTCGACCTGCAAGCACGCAGGAGCGTGATCCTTCGTCTGATGCCAAAGATGATTTTCTACATGCCCACTCTGGCGATCATCACGCCTACGGCCGGTTTCTATCTCGCGTTCATGATGGGTTATCTAAATGTCGGCTTTCCACAGTACTGGTGGATGGTTGCCGTCTATTTCATACTTGCCGTTCTCACGATTCAAGGGCTCGGCATTTTACTCCCGACGAACCTCAGGGTTTATTTTGAAATGAGGAGGGAGAAGCCGGATGGCGAAAAAATACAAAGGATGATGAGGAGCTACTTCCGAACGGTGGCAATTCAGGGCGCCATGCAGATCGCGATAATATTTGTAATGTCTCATCTCGCCACGGGGATTTGATTCACGTCACCGCGGCCCTTAGTTGAAGACCGGTCCGACCGGGTTACGGCCTTCAAATGCATGGCCTTCCTCCGCATAATCTGTGTTCTGATTTGGGGTTGATTGCATTTGAACGAAGATGCCGATAATTTAGCCGGGTCAGGCGGCTGCAGTAAGCTTCATAGATTCAAGGCAAGCGGCCATTGCGGATTCTTCTATAGCATGGAAAATAGTCAGGAGGGTTTGTGATGGAAAAAATCAAAGTCGAAAACTCGTGCTTCGGAGTCATTTGGGTAATTGGTTGGCTGTTTACTGTCGGTTTCCTCAAACTTTTGTTCTGGCAGGGGGTACTCGCCATCGTGATTTGGCCGTATTATCTCGGCGCGGCACTCAGCGGGTTGATTAAGTAACAAACAGCGCGCTTACCATCCGTAGTGTCAAAGCTTTCGGAGGATGTTGCGATGGTTCTGATTTTGTTGGCAGCCGCGTGCGTTTTGTCTTCGCCAAGTTCAACTCGTGGTCAGGCGGATTCTTGCGATATCCATGTCTCGGTGATTAACCTGCGAAATGACCGCGGCGAAGTCGAAGTGGCTCTTTACAATTCCAGCGATACTTTTCTCGGAGATTCGGCTAAGGTGTTTCGTACCGCTGACGGCAAACCCGAAGCCGGAACATCGAGAGTCGTGTTCCAGCGTATACCTTTTGGAACATACGCCATCGCGGTGTTTCACGATGAGAACTTGAACAGGAAAATGGACAAGGGAATGTTTGGGATTCCTAAGGAAGGTTACGGTTTTTCGAATGACGCCATGGGTTTCATGAGAGCTCCGGATTTCGATCAAGCAAAGTTCATTTGCGATCGGGATTCGATCGAGGTTGTGATTAAAATGAAGTATCGGCCTTACTGATGACGGATCCCGTGGGAGAATCGCAGGCAATGGTCAGCGCCACTAAGGGAGTAGTCTATCTCCCAATCTTACCGTTTCGCTGACGAGATCCTCGAAATCTTCCTTCCGGCTTCTGTGGTTCGTGTTCGCTACCCGTATCGCATACCTGCCGCCGAGTACGGTCGACGAAGGCGAAGCAATCCCTTGTTCCTGCAGCGACATTACAATCTCTTTGTTGATTCGGTTCAACTGCTTCTCGGAAAGCCCGGCCCGTTTGTACCGGTAGCAGACGATATTCAAGCTCACCGGCGTCAGGAGCTCCAGATTGTTTTCCCTTTCAATGAGTTCACCCAGGTAGAAGGCTTGGGCGATATTCTGTCTGATGGCCGCCGCATATTTTTGAACGCCATGCTCTTTCAGCGACATCCATACCTTGAGCGCCTTGAAACCGCGTGAGAGTTCGAGACCGTAGTTTCCCATCGGGTCAGGCCCGGCGGCGAGTCCTCTTTCGTGGTTCATTAGATAAAAGGGCTCACTCGAAAACGCGCTTCTGTGCGCCGCAGCATCTCTTATCAGCACGCAACCCACCTCGAAAGGCATGTACATCCATTTGTGAAGATCGAAGGCCACGCTGTCGGCCTCTTCTATAGTTTTCAATTTACCGGAGTATTCTGGCGCCATCTTTGCCAGGGCGCCGAAGGCGCCGTCGATGTGGTACCACAGATTATATTTCTTCGAAATTGAAAGAAGCTCATCGAGCGGATCGATCTCTCCGGTGTTCACGGTGCCGGCGTTTCCTATCACACAGAATGGAGTATTGCCGGCATCGAGATCCGATTTGATGGCCCGCTCAAGCTCTTCGATTCTCAGCCGGTAACTTTCATCCACGGGGATCTTTCTGAGCGAATTCGATCCGATACCCATGACCTCGACTGCTTTCTCGACGCAGCTATGTGTCTCGGTTGAACAATAAAGAGTCATGTTGCCCTTCGCCGCCCGGACGCCTTCCTTGCGAATGTCCTTTCCCGTTTGATGATTTCTCGCCACCATGAGCGCCGTTATGTTAGCCATCGAGCCGCCGCTGACGAGAATTCCCGAAGATGTATCGGGGTAATTCATCATTTCCTTGCACCAGTTCAGGACCTGTTGCTCGACGTACATCGCGGAGTGTTCGCCGAGCGCGGTGTTCGGGTTCATCCCGGCGGCCAGCATCTCCGCGAGCATGCCGAACGGCGTTCCGGTTCCCTGCACCCACGCCCAGAACCGCGGATGCGTATTACCGCTCGGATAGGGAAGTATGTGTTTCTTGAATTCTTCATATATCTCCGAGATCGCCAGAGGCAACTGCGGAATATTTTCCTTCAGAAACTCCTTCGTCTCGGCTGGAATCTTCCGCCACGATGGCTCTTTTCGGATATGTTGGAGATGATCCAACATATCGTCGATCATTTGATGACCGAGCCCGCGCATCTCTTCCCAGTCCGGTGGGTCGAGCGAGATCTCGTCTGAAAGGAGTTCCTTGTGATCTTTCATTTCTACCTGTTATCGGATTTTAATTGTCTTTTGCGGAGTGAGAATTCACTTATGTCTTATCTTCATTCCCAGAATCGCTAGCGTGAGGATGAATGTCACTCCGTTCGCGAGAATTATCGGCATTGAACGGAGCCGTATTCCGAAGAGGAGCCATAGAAAAACGCCTGTGCACATCATCAGGTACATTCTAAGGCTTATGTCCTTCGCCGAGCGAGTCTGCCAAACTTTAACGAACTGGGGAATATACGCGGCCGTCGTAAGGATGGCGGCCAGGTAGCCTATTGCCTGAGTCAATTTCATTTGGCTGTTCTCTGTTTCGTTTTCATTATTTCGGACATCTTTTTCGCGACCATCTTCGCTTTGTAATCCTCCAGCTTTTCAAGCTCCGCCATAACATTCTTGTAATCTTCGTCGCCCCTGTTCTGGCTCATCTTGTAGGCCGCCTCTACTCTTTCAATGTCAATTTCAAATCCCACGATCCCGCCGATTTGCTTCGCGATTTCGCCCTGCAAGACTTCCTCAGTCAAGGGATGCGAAGAGATCTGTTCGTGCAAATGAGTCATGCTCTCAAGCGATTTCCACAGGCGCTTGCCCTCCACAACCCGCAGGTGGCCGTAGACGTGAATGCTCATGTAGTTCCATGTCGGGACGTTCGGATGATTGTACCATGATGACGAAATATAATGCTGGACCGGCGACAGAAAAATCGCCAGGACTTCCGGATGTGATTCGAACAGTTTCCATTGTGGGTTCGCTCTTGCGAAATGTCCGGATAGAATTGTATCACCGCCCTCGTTCTCTTCCAATTCCAGTGGAATATGTGTCGCGACCGGATACTCGTTTCCGCGGCTGACGAGCGACGCGAGTGGATTGTCCTTCATGAAACGAATTATCTCCGGCCACTCTTTTATTTCAAAGAATTTTGGTACATACATATTGCGCTATCCCTCTTGTTTTTGGTCCGATCCTTCAGACATAAGTTAGCCAGGAATTCGGCTGGTAAACAAATAATCTTCATTGTACGATAAGCGTATCGTGAAGGTTTTGTGGGGAACCTTGGGAGTTACTTGTCTACCGCGCGATAGAAACCCGCCGACGCGACATAAACATCACTACTCCGCATGGTTGATTTGCGGCCCAGCGCCGGTCATACCGTAGAGACTGTTGAATCGCTTCCTGGAGTGCGCAAAAAAGTATCTTATTAGAACATCGTGACCCCGATTCTTGTTGTGCTCAAGCTGGTCCGGGAAGGTCGTAACTTTTGAGACGAAATAGTAAATTTTATTGTGCCAGTCGGAGAGTCGGGTTACGAACTTGATCGGCTAAATCATTTTGCGTATTTGATATCCAGGAAAGGGGCGGATGGGTTTAAAGATGGTCGCCACCGTTTGCCGGAACGCTTTTAGAAAAGATCTGGAGCAACTATGGGGCGTTCGCGGAATAATTCACCGTTGGTTTCGAAGAAGCAAGCCGTTCCAACATATATTTTCACACTATCGTGTTGTCCGCTCGAGCATCATGCGGTTCGCGCGTTATTTGATTTTGGATTTTGTCTGATCTATTTGAGGAAATAAGACTATGATTGAAGGAATAATGCCTCCCGTTACCACTCCGTTCGTGCGGGGTGAGGTGGCTTATGATAAACTCGCTGAAAACATCAGGCGATGGAACAAGACAGGTATCAGCGGTTACGTAGTTATGGGTTCAAACGGCGAAAGCGCTTACCTGACGAGGGACGAAAAGCTGAAACTAGTTGAGACGACTAGGAAGAGCCTCGCTCCGGGCATGCTACTCCTTGCCGGGACCGGATCTGACTCGATTAGGGAAACCGTCGCGTTGTCAAATGACGCCGCAGATCTTGGTGCCGATTACGTCCTCGTTCTAACGCCTTCTTTCTACAAAGGACAAATGAACGCGGCCGCGTTTGTTAGATTTTTCACGGAGGTGGCAGACAAAACAAAAGTTCCGCTGGTCATATACAACGTTCCCAAGTTCACCGGCGTGGATATTCAGGCCGACGCGGTTTCAAAGCTGGCACTGCACGACAACATTGCAGGCATCAAGAACAGCTCCGAGAACTTGGCGGAGACTGCCGAGATGGTCGCTTGCGCCACGAAAGATTTCTCGGTTCTTGTCGGGACCGCGTCCGTGCTGTACCCAGGGATTGCATCGGGTGCGACTGGAGGCATACTCGCACTCGCAAACATCGCGTCTGAGAAATGCGTGGAACTCCAGCGCCTCTTTAAATCCGGCCGGCATGATGAGGCTTCGACACTTCAGAAGAAACTCATTCCAGTCAATCGGGCTGTGACTTCGCAGTACGGAGTGCCCGGCTTGAAAGCGGCCATGGACATGCTAGGTTATTTCGGAGGGGAACCGAGGAGTCCGCTCGCGCCCCTTGGAGAAAAGGAGCGAGATGATCTGAAAATGATTCTAAAGACCGCAGGATTGATGGACTGATGGTATCGCGCTGGTTTCAGGTTTCCGCAAACATGGTCGTTCGAAAGTGAAGAGTGATTGGCGTTCAAACCGGAAAAATATGGAGAACCATGGTGAGGGGATACACTTCCAGCGAGAAGAATATTAAATTGTGTCTCGAAGTTCTCGAAGATGCACTTTGAGTTAATAAGTTCCAAATGCTGAACACAAAGCTCCAAGGAAATTCCAAATACTCAAGAATCAGAGGTTAATTCCGTAAAGGCAGTAATTATTTGAGATTCTGATTTAGGGTTTTGACGTTTGTTTGGGAATTGGAATTTGGTGCTCGGAACATACTCTCGCTAAGCATTAAACAAGGAGAAAGTCAGAAATGCCAAACGCAAAGTACGAAATACCGCTTCCGCCGAACGAGCCGACGAAGTCATACCTTCCCGGGTCGACTGAGCGGGCGTCTCTGAAGGCAAAACTCGAAGAGATGCATGGCAAACAAATCGAGATTCCGCTGATAATCGGCGGCGAAGAAGTCAAGACTGGCAAACTCGGGAAGTGCGTCCTTCCGCACGACCACAAGACGGTTATTGCCACATACCACCAGGCAGGCGAAAAGGAAGTGGAGATGGCGATCAAGGCCGCTCTTGCCGCGCGCACAGCATGGGCGGCACTCGATTGGGAAGAACATCTGTCAATATTCATGAAAGCTGCGGCACTTCTCTCAGGACCGTGGCGCGACACTCTCAACTCCGCGACGATGCTCGGACAGAGCAAGAACGTGTTCCAGTCGGAAATAGACGCCGCGGCAGAGCTCACAGATTTCTTCCGCTTCAACGCATACTACGCGATGCAGCTCTTCGAGCAGCAGCCTCCGCATTCTCCGATGGACGTGCGGAACAAGATGGAGTACCGCCCGCTCGAAGGATTTGTGTTCGCGGTATCGCCGTTCAATTTCACCTCGATCGCGGGGAATTTGCCGACGGCACCCGCCATGGTAGGGAATGTCGTCCTCTCCAAACCCGCCTCGAGCGCGGTCTACTCGGCGTACCATATCATGCAAATACTCAAGGAAGCTGGGCTGCCCCCGGGAGTGATCAACTTCGTGCCGGGACCGGGCGGAGCCGTCGGCCGGCCTGCGATGACGTCGCCTCATCTAGCCGGAATCCACTTCACCGGCAGCACATCCGTGTTCCAGGATATGTGGAAAACGGTCGGGTCGAACATCGCGAACTATAAGTCCTACCCGAGAATAGTTGGCGAGACGGGCGGCAAGGATTTTATCTTCGCTCACAATAGCGCCGACATCGAAGAACTCGGTGTCGCAATTATCCGCGGCGCTTTTGAGTATCAGGGACAAAAATGTTCCGCGGCGTCGCGCTCCTACATTCCGAAGTCGCTATGGGCTGATCTGAAGGATTACATGGTGAAGGAACTGAAGACCGTGAAGATTGGTGATCCGCGCGACTTCAGCAATTTCATGAATGCCGTCATAGACAAGGGCGCCTTTGCCACGATAACAGAGTATATTGAGTTCGCTAAGAAGTCGAGCGACGCCGAAATCGTCTGCGGTGGAAACCACGACGACTCGAAGGGATATTTCATCGAGCCGACGATCATACGCGCGAAGACCCCGCATTTCAAAACCATGGAAGAAGAGATATTCGGGCCGGTCATGACAGTTTACGTTTACGACGACGACAAATACGAGGAGACTCTTCACCTCTGCGACGAGACTTCACCTTACGCACTGACGGGAGCAATCTTCGCTCACGACCGGTACGCTGTCGCGACCGCGAACAAGATACTCGTGAATTCATCCGGCAACTTCTACATCAACGACAAGCCGAC
>JAJYRM010000131.1 GCA_021794075.1 Bacteroidota bacterium
TGTTATCTGCAGTTGCCCGTTTAGTCATTTGAGGACGATCAATTTCCTTACCTGCGCGAATCCTCCGGCTTCCAAGCGGTACAGATATACTCCGCTAGACAAAGTCGTTGCATTAAGCCGCACCGAGTGAATTCCTGCAGTTTGTTTTTCATCGACTAGTGTCTCTACTTCCCTTCCAAGGATGTCAAAGACTTTTAAGATGACCCTGGCATTGGACGGTATTTGATATGTGATAGTGGTGGAAGGGTTAAACGGATTAGGATAATTTTGCATGAGGGCAAAGCCGGACGGGACCGGACGAGGTGTCTCATATACCGCATCAATCATGTCCGATAAGGGTCGCAACCATAACCCGCTGCTTTGTGTCCCCGCGAAGACATCGACGTCGTCCGCCGAAACTGAATAAATGTCATGATCCCTCAACCCCGCATTCACTTCAATCCAATTTGAGGCGCTGTCAGTGGAGAGGAACATGCCGCTGTCTGTTGCGGCGAACAGTCGGCCCTTGTAAAACAGTAAGGAGTTGAAAAAGGCTTTCGACGGCAATCCAGAGTTGGCACTTGCCCAGGTGTCACCGTTGTCGGATGAACGGAATACGCAACTGTCTGTTCCGGCAATGACATAAGTTCCGCTGGCAGCAACGGAAGTCACAAAAGGAGAATTGAGGTACGGATTTACCGGAAGTCCCGTGTTCTTGGTGGTCCAGGTTGTCCCACAGTTGGTAGACGAAAGGACTCCACCTTCTGTTGCTGCAAAGACAGTGGTGTCGGACACGGCGAAAGCCCGGATGTAAAAGTCAAAAGTTCCGTTCAATCCGGAATTCGCCGCCTGCCAGCTTGCACCATTATTTGTAGATAGGAACGTTCCGCTGCCAAAGGTCCCCGCGAGAAGAGAGGCTCCACATCTAGCAATTGCTTTAACGTCGTCATGCGTGGATACTAAATCTGTAGAGACCCAATTCGTGCCCGCGTCAGTCGAGGAGTATATCGTGCCGTTAGCACCGCCCGCAAAGATCTCCCCGCCATCCTCGAATAATGAGAATACATACCCATTTACAGAATCCGAGCCAACTCTGGACCATGTCTTTCCTTTGTCGGCAGAAAAGAATATTCCAACGTCAGTTCCAGCAAATAGGCCGTTACCGTTTGAGAATACCGTATTCACCACCCCGCCTGGCAAATTGAAGTTGGCCGGCGTCCAGCTCGCGCCATTGTCTGTAGATCTGAAGACACCCCGGTACCAAGTCCCAGCAAAAAGGCTAGTGCCACGTACAGCGAGAGTCGTTACTTCTGGTGTCGGCGAGATGCCCGAAGTCATTCCTTTCCAGGATGCACCGTTGTCGGTAGAAAGGAAGACTCCGCCATCAGTTCCGAGGAAAAGGCTATGGGCGGAGACAACAAGCGTGCGAATCCCGTGATCCGTCAAACCTGAATCGACCTGAGTCCAGCTTGTACCATTATTGGTGGAAAGAAACACCCCTCCCATATAATTCGCGGCAAAGATAGCAGTGTCGATTATAACCAGCGATTTCACATCGTAATCGAACGGAAGGGGACCTCCTTCCACAATGGGTCCTGTCAATCCGCTGTTAACCTGTACCCAATGCATCCCATTGTCGGAGGATCTGAATATTCCATTACCGCCGGTGCCGGCAAAAAGGAGACTGTCTTTGTTTAAAACAGTATTTATGGAAAAGCCATTCATGGCCTGGCTGACGATGTCCCATGATGTTCCGTTGTTTGTAGAACAAAACAGATTCCCGCCTTCAGTACCGGCGTAAAGGGTTTGACCGAGAACGTTAAGAGCCGTAATGCGAGTGTCCGTCAGCCCATTGTCCACTGCCGTCCATATTTTTCCCTCGTCGGTTGAGACGTACACGCCCCCGATACCGCCTGCAAAGATCTCGGTCCCGTTTGTCAGCAGCTTTGTAGCGTAGAAATACTGAGGAAGGCCCGCAGCAATCGAACTCCAGTCCGCTCCGCCGTCTGTGGATAGAAACACTCCCCCGGCGGTTCCAGCATACAAATTCGAATCCGAAACCGCAAGGGCGTAAACATTGGCGGCGCAAGGCCCGTTGGCCTGTTGCCACTGTCCGACAGAGGTATTTGACCAAATGAAGATTGACACGCTCAAAACAAAAAAGGATAAGATCTTTCTCACGACTCGTTCTCCTTTCTCGCCCCAAAACGGGCAATTGCAGATAACGTTTTGCCGGACAAAGTCGTTGCCTTCGCCCGCTACAAATGTTGCGGAGCATCGAGACATCGGGCGAAGGCAATGAAGCGAGAACATTCCATATTCAATGACGAGCGTCTTTTTTGGGCATGTTATGCGCGGTGCGCGGCTCATTTCAGTAGCTCGAACGTGCAAGTATTGTAGTAAGAGGTCCCTCCCACTTCAGGGGAGCCGCCGCCGCTTATCGTGACGAATACTGTGTCTCCCGGCATAGTCGATAGGGTATCTGTTTGGGTTGACAATACCCAGGATGCCGTGCCCTGGGTACGCAACGAAGCGACGAGGGATGAGTTGGAAGTATTAGGTCGATTTAGGTATACAAATACGCCGCCGCCAGCTCCCATGTCAAATACTGACAATGAATAACTGTGGGTCCCTTGCGGCGGGATAACTGTGGCAAAGACTGAATTGCCCGGCCAAGGTGCGAACTGCCCGATGTGCATGACAATTGAGCTACCTGATCCACCTTGCGGAACATCTGAAGAAAAATGAACCGCCGAGGTATCGGGAACGACCCATCCCTCTAAGCTTGGCTTGCCGTTTATTTCAAAAGTGGAATTTGTGAGTAGATTCTGACCACCATTCGGCCCGGTGACCGAGTTGCTACAACTGGCGCTTAGGAAAGCACAGAAGAGCAAAAGTAATGTTGTATGTCTCATAGTATCACTCCTTTCTGCGCATCGCGCATAACGTCCACCAAAAAGAAGTCGTCCCGATTCGGCGCTAGAAATATTGCGCAGCATCGAGGATGCGACGAATCGGGATGAAGCGAGCTCCATGATATACGATAATCGAGCGTCTTCTTTTTGGTTGTTAGCTGACGTTGCATGGTTGCCATGAGCAAGGACTCAGGCTCAGTAAGAGATAAGTAATTCAAAGATTTAATTACCTTTGGTCTTAATCTTTTGGAGTCTGTCGAAGACGGCAGCGTCTACCTCAATTTGCCCAGGACACATATCGATAATGCGTTTGAAGAGCCTGTCCTTGTTGGTTTCCAGCGTCGTCACTCTCATTCTTTTTCGTGTACCATTGTCGTCGCTTTCGATTGCCCACGTTGTGATAAATGAGCCCCCGTATAAGGAGTAGTCAACCTGGTAGATTTTGGTAATTGACTTGATGTTTATGTGGTTTACCTCAAACCAAAGAAGTTTTGTTCGAAGAGTCAGTTCGTCGAGCTCCTTATAACTGAAGACATACCAAGCGCACCAGACGGTCACACCAATGCAAAATAATCCAAAGATCATACTGTCGAGAGATGCTTGGCTGGGGATAAAACCTAAACACAGCTGGGCGAATGCCCAGCAGAATAGTATAATCACGAAGATTACCAACGGATTCTTATAGCTTCGAATCATCAGTTTCCCGCTTATGTTTAGAAACTTTCGACCTGCTTGGTTTACCAAGGAACAACGTGGCGCTAGGTTTATTCGTCATGCGATTAACTCCATCTTGGGTGGCAATGGCTGCACATGCAATGTCAGCTAACGTCTCGCGCAAAAAAGTTCGTCCCGCTTCGGCGCCATAGATGTGCGAAGCTCGAAGGTGCGGCAAGGCGGCATGAAGCGAGAACGTTCCATATTCAATGACGAGCGTCTTTTTTGGGCATGTTAGGCGCAGTCGCGTTCACTGCACCTTCTGAAGGCTTATGTCTGTGAAGAGAACTTGTCCTGACGCGACTTCCGTTGCCCCGGCGGACAGGTAAACCGATATGGAATCCGAGGTCAACGGAGACAGCGTATCGGAGAGTGTAATCATCGACCATTGGGAAGAATCAGCGGGAACAGTCTTACGGCTCACCCAACTGCCTTGTGACCATGTGCCTAAAGATACACTGCCGTGCCAGCCATTGTCGGCCTTGATCCACAAGGTAAGGTTGTAAAGTCCGGCTCCCGACTTACGGGCGATGAATGTCTGAGCAAAGCCTTGCTGAGGTATCCAGCCAGGTTGAAGTTCGAGAGAGTAGGTGCCATCACTAGCAGGTGCCGCCTTCACTATCGTAGCAAGTGATGTATCACATACCCAAGACTGCAAAGACGGTTTCCCATTAACTTCGAAGTTTGAGTTGTCAATCAAGTTTGAGGAAGATTGACTGGGTGCGGTGGGGCTTTGGTTACATGAGCCAAGCACCCCTATCATTAAAGCTGAGGTTCCAATCATGATTGATCTTAGCGTATTCATAGGTATCTCCTTTTTTTGTTTGGTTCCGCGATTGCGCCTAACGTGTGGTGGAAGAAAGTCGTCGCGCACTCCGCTAAGGGTGTACTCTACGAGTGCGCGATGAAGCGAGATCGATAGTATAGAATAATCGAGCGTCTTTCTTCCACCTGTTAGCCGCCGTTGTCGTTTCACAACTCTACTCCCATCCATAGATCGTAAGCGTTGTTCCTCATGGAAAGATTGCCGGAGAAAAATGAGTCGGCGAAATCGAAATTGTAACGGAGTTCCAGCAGAAGGGGAATTGGAATAACCCTCTGAAGGGTCACGCCGGTTCCGACAGTTGCGCCAAGCATCGTTGACTTGAACTGCGAGTATGGGGGCGCGGTTGGATAGTCGTAAACGATTGATCGATGATAACTTTCCTTGAAGTCGGCTCTGACGCCTATTAGGACGTAAGGTTGTGGATCAACGCTTGGATATTTGAACTTTGCTAAGACCGGTACGGATAGGTAGTCGATTCGGTTGTTTACGTAGGAAAGAACCGGACCATTGGGACCAACATAGCCACCGTAGTATCCTTGTTGATATCCGCGCTGATCGTATTCTACTTGTGTTACGAGCGAAACAAACGGAAGATTAAACCACTCGGCGAAGACCCCAATGTTGAATCCGAGACGCCTTTTCGTAGGCGGCAAGATGGGATCATAGTAGGACCTGATGCTGTGCGTGGAGGAAGTCAAGGCAACCTTGACTCCAAAGCCTCTCAATGGTTGGGCGGTCCCAACTTCGGGAATGAAGGCTCCGCAGATGAGAGCAACCACAATTATCTTCTTCACAGTCTGCTCCTTCTTAGCGACAATGGCGGCTAACGTCCGCCGAAATAACGCAATCCCGCTTCATCCGTATCCTCGTTTTTCTCAAATCTAACAAGCGGGATTGAACTTTCAAGGCCTACCTTCGCGTGTCGTTATTTCGGCTGTTAGCTGCAGCGCTCGCGTTCACGGTGATTCCGCTATAGGTTAAATCTTGCATATAATGAGATGTCGGGCATATCAAAGAGAAAACTATATGGAGGTAAAACCCTTTGCTCGCATACCAAGCCAGCGTGAAAACCCTCGGAGATACTGTACTCACCCGACAGTCCGAGGTGTAAATTGAGCATATGCTCCCTGAGAAGTCCGTTGCCTGCGAGGTTGATGCCTCCTATGCCTGCATAGGGGCGCAGGCTGAACCGTTCAGAAGACAGGATTTCATTTCCGATATCAAAGAGAATTGATGGTCCTGCAACCGGTAACGAGTAGTCCAACCCGACGGTTACGAAATCTTCAGAGGAATCAGCAAGCGCGGCGGAATAAAACAATCGGAAAGTCTCGAATCCTTGGTCTACCTTCAATAGGTTCGTGTGATACTGGATGCCAACACTGGATTTACCGAAAAGGGGCTGGGCTTCTAATGGGGCGCAGATGGTAATCGGGATTAACGCCGCCAGCAAATGCCAGGGCTGTATCTTGGTTCGTTTCATAATTCGCGAGCGTTGCAGCTAACGTCTGGCGGGACAAAGTCGTGGCGCGCAACCTTTAATGGGGTACCATAATGCGCGCGCCATGAAGCGAGTTCCATGATATACAATAATCGAGCGTCTTTGTACCGCCTGTTATGCGTTCGTGGACGCGCGCCCATTTCTACCGCACACCTCCTTGCTCGAAAATTAATCCGTTAGTTCGTGTTACGCAACCCTTTCAAAGAAAGTCGGCTTACATTCCCAGGCGCGCGGACATGACGCATAACGTCCACGAGAACCATGTCGTGCCGCGCATCCATAAATGGGGTACCGTAATGAGCGCGCCATGAAGCGAGGTCGATCTTATACAATAATCGAGCGGCGTGATACCAGCTGTTAGGCGACGCACAGCGCAAGCAGTGATTCTGCCGTGTCAATTTAAGCGCACATGAATTCCTACTTAACAAGTTCAATTGTGTCAATATACAGGTACATCATTGATGTGTAATCAGGTGTACCATCTGGGCGGTGGGTTGGGTGTGGCATCAATTTGATCCTCCCCTCGATATGTACGTCTTTATTGATGAATGAGCTGTCCACGGGCCCAACGAGATACACTTCTCCGGAATAACGCGGCGCGTTCCGGATCCAATCACACCTGGTAAGGACAAACCCTTCTGGGTAGTAGGCTTCCCGGGTACCACCACCTTCCACGTACTCAACAATTCCTTCAACGGATGATCTATTAGGTGACCCAACCTCTGCATCCTGCTGACGCTCCAACGAGACTCTGGGGCTTCTCAGCACCGTATAACATCCCTGGATTGGTAACGGTAGGGTCAATCCAAGTAAAAGGGCCAGGAAACCTTTCATTGTATTTGCTCCGATTCTTGTGCCCTTTCCGCTGTGTGTCGCATAACGTCCGCGGGGATCACGTCGTCGCGCGCATCCTTTGTTGGGGCCCAGTATGCGCGCGCCATGAAGCAAGTTCCACATTATATAATAATCGAGCGTCTTCTTCCGGATTGTTATGCGCAGTATCCAATCAAAATTTGGGTGATATGATAATTTCGGTTTCGATTTGTTCTCCTGCTTCAGCTAAGTCTTTTTCTAGTCCAGATGGATTGATCAAAAGGCCTTCAGGGTCGTAGACGAAACACATTAGCTTTTGGACGCTGGGATGGGTCTTGTACCTCTGCACATCAATGAGCAATTCCTCCCCGATCTGCTTGTCTTTGAGCGTCTGCCTTGTCTTCTTGATCTCCAATGCTATCTTGCTGTCGTCGAGCAAGAAGTCTATCCTTGAGGAGCCACCGGCGTAGGACGGTGTATACTCCTCAGGCCTGATGTCGTCGAAATGCAGTTTGAGAATGGCGTGAGTCAAGTCTTGAACATCATATTCATCGTTGATTTCCAGAGTTGGCCTGCCCTCGCGGCGGATTCGAATCTGTCGAGCAACCAAATGGAACCTCCTCAATACGTTTCGCAGTGCATCAAGCCTGCTCTCTGAGGCCATCCCTGATAAATTGTTTCCGCCCCAATATTCTTTTACTTCGTCTATGTATGACTTGAGCAGGGCCTTTGCGGTGTTCAGGCCCCTCGCATGGGCATTCTCGAATTGGTAATCAGGCGTGCTTGACGTGAAGAACGACAGCGTCCACTTAATCCCGAGGAAATCCTGCACATGCTTGCCATCATCGTCGGCGAATATATGGCGCAGAGCTATCTCAACATCTTTATGCCACTTGTTGAATTCACTGTTGTCACCGTGCAAACTGTAGTGAGGTAGCTTCTCCGACGCTGCTAGCAATTCTGTCAGCTTGCTGACGGCTTTTTCTTTATCCATTTTCTGTTCCTCGATTGGCTATTGCGCATAACGAGTCCACGGCAATCAAGTCGTCGCCTGTCCTCACGCCTGTCTGACTCCCCTCGGCACATAATCAAAGAATCTCTCGGTCAGGCCGTCAGCTGTCCACTCGGCTCTCAGCGTTGTCATCTTGGATACTCGTCGAAGAGCCGCCAGTAAAGACCGGTTTAGATCTCGTGCACTTTCGCCTGTCATCGTTGTATTTACCCTGAAGCCTTTGTCTGTCTTAAGTATCGCATTTACTCCCACCAGGTCAGCCAACACTGCTTCTATGCCTTCCGGATTCGCCGTAGTTATCTCTGCCTTAAGCCCAAAGATCTTGCCCGTCATACCCTGTCCCATGTTTTCATGAGTTTAGGCAGTCGAAGGGAGAATTGCAACTGGCCGCCGAGTTGATGGGATTCGATGCGGATGTGCTTCGCCATACTGATTTTTTGGGCCGGGTGTGTTGGTGGAGGCTTCGATATGCACCTCCACCAGTGCCCCAGATAATTATTTATTCCGACATCGAACAAAATAATTATTTATTCTAATCTACTTTTCTAAAAAAATATATAATAGTAGTTAAATATCAGTATAAATAGCTAAAACACAAGCACTTACAAAGATTTTTCGTTTTTGTGGGGAAAAAATACTCGCTATAAGTGCTTGATATACAACAAAGTACGTTAGACCAAATTTTCAGTACATTTACGCCCCAATCCGCGTAAAAGATTATCATACTGTAAGTTAGATCGAATCGTCCAAGGTTATTTATAATGTGCCTGCCTGCTGGAAATGAGTACTTTTGAGAACAGGCAGGAAAAGGCTTGAATCCAGCCCAGATTCGCATAAGTGCCTGAGGTGCCTGTAGTGCCTGCCCGTTTTCCGAACTTTATTTAGAACACTCTTAGGTATAGGTTCATACGCTATTAGAGAATTCTAAATTCAAAGTAAAAATACTAAAGGCATATCAGGCACTACAGGCAGCACCCCTTAATTCATGCTGAATTCAGCATTTTTAGGTGCCTGTTCAGGTGCCTGTTCCAGATGGACGCAGGCAGTGCCGATTTCGTTTTCCAGCCACTCCGCGAACTTCGGGGTCATCTGATAACAGTATAAACGGCTACTGCCTTTCGACCTTTTCGAAGAAGTGTCGCTAGTCAGGAATTCTCGTTCCCTTAGATTCCTCAGGACTTTTGCTTTTAGGTTGTCATCACCACCCATGTTCTTATAAATCTCATCCATTGGCACAAAGCCGCTCGCGATATGACCCTCGAAGTCCCACTTGGGATTGCTTCCGTGCTTGTCAGCTATGTACCTCAAGAACCGATCAGCAGCCGCTTCATCGGATGATACCGAACTGTTGAAGAGCAGTTTCTCTTCATCAGTGATGGGTACTTCAATGCTGTATCTGAAGCCGGACCTGTTAAGATTCGAGAACACATTCTTCAGTTCGGTGCGCACATAATGACCAAGGCAACGCCTGAGCTTATTTGAAAGATCGGCATCAATCCGTCCGGAGAATTTTTTCATTTCATAAACAAAGAACTGGTTATTAGCCGGATCCGTCGGAAGCTCCTCTCTGTCAGCGAAAATCGGAAGGTTCCTGTTAGAGAGGATGATGATGTTGATATTGTTTCTGACCTGGTACTTTGGCGTATATTTTTCGTTAATCGTTTGATAAGCCTGACCAGATAGTCGTTTTAGGTATGTATAGTTCTTTATGTCTTTCGTAACCGTCTCATCCGCAATCAGAAGCTTTTTCTGCAGCTCCGGATTAAAGCTGCCTTCCTCGGGCTTCCAATACACAGACAGCGGACGGTAGATATCGGCTACCATATCCGCAAATGTATTCTTGCCGGAACCGCGTTTACCGACCAGAATCAAGCTGGGTAGCTTCTGATAGTTCGTGTATGCGTAAACAGCCAAATACTCCTTAATCACCTTTTTCCGCGGCCCGAACGTTCTATCCAGATATTCCTCAATGAACTGATTGTCCGCAGTATGAACCGGGATAATCGGAAATTTGACCTCGATAATACCCTCGTCTTTCTTCACCAAGAATTCCGGCTTCTCGATATCAGGATTGCCAAGGAAATCGATTCTGGCCAGCATGGGAATGTGATGATTCTTCACAACCCATTTATACACTTCATTTTGATCCTCTTTAGAGTTGGCGTCAGCCAGTGTTAAGAACTTCTCTTTGTCGATCTTTGAGAAATAAAACGAGTCCCCGACTATACCGGCTTCGTATATACCTGTTGAATGCGACCAATAATTTGCCAGCCGTTCTTCGGGCGGTACTGGCTTTTTAGTCTTCCAAAACGTCCGGTTACAGGCTGAGCAGTGTATGTACCAATTGCCGCTCGTACTGCTGTAGTCTACGAAAGCCGATGATGAATGATCATCGTGAAACGGACACAGAACTCTGGTCTTTTCTTTTATGGATGCTACCGGGATTGCATTTCCATCCGCGTCAGAGACGACCAGATTATCGTTCCAATCTCCCTCATTCGAAGGCTGGCTCGTAAGGTCATATCCTACAAATTCACTGACATCGAAATCGTGACCGGTCCAGCAATCGCTGTAATATGCATCTGCAGGTGAGCCGAATAAGAACCTGGCACCATCAAAGACTGCCGGGTCACATTTTCCGCCGAACAGCTCGTCAAGTTTATGCGCAGCTGCCTGGTATCTTAAAAGCGAATGAATATTATGTGTGAAGGGTACAAATATCCGGAATCTTGGATTTGATTCCGAGTGACTCCGGGTAGTGATCAAGACATAGTTTAGATCCTGAGCTCTCAGAATGTCCTCGGCTTCGGATATCT
>JAJYRM010000132.1 GCA_021794075.1 Bacteroidota bacterium
ACTATGCCTTGAACAGATGGCTGCAGGGATTTGCATATCACATTACCATCGGCATATGGGTCTTTCTCGCGGCGGGTCTTTTCGTCCTGGTCGTCGCTGCGCTCACCGTCGGCATAGAAGCTGTGAGGGCTGCCTCGGCAAGTCCGGTGGAGGCCTTACGATATGAGTAGCGCCGAAATCCTGCCTTGCGGGATCGAATCTTTGAGGTATGAATAATGTCGAAATGCGAACCTGCCTGCCGGTAGGGAGGGATCCGGCTTTGCGGGATGGAGAGTGTAAGGTTATACAGAGACGCACCGAGAATCAAAGGAGTTTCACAGAGAAAGAAATTCTCTGTGTACCTCGGCGGGACCCCAGAAGGGTCCTGCGGATCCCCAGGGTCCATCACGCTGCGAAATGGTCAAACAACTGCTCTAGCGCAGGCGAGAAGGAGAAACGGTGAGGTGAGTGATTAAGATGGTCCGAATGACAACGAACCGGTCAAGAGTACAGAGAGATCAAGAATGGAATTGAATAGTGAGGATACGTATAAATCACTTAAGACTTATCATCATGAAGCATCCCCAATGCCGCCTTTGTTGGCTTACTCTGAACTTGTCCTCGACACCACGAAGCCACCGATGATAGCGGCGATTGGCTTCAATTTCTTTGCAACGGGGTCCGGTTCAACGACAAAGTTTTCGAGCGTGGTTGCCCCAAGAAGACACAGCGAATCTTTCGGTCCGAAAATAACTGAACAGGTGTGCGTCTCTTTCAATTCGGGAATAGTAAATTGCGCTTCGCCCTCGAGACGGCGTTCTTTCCGCCCATCGGCTAGAGTTACCTCTCTCGATATTCTCGGCTCAATTCCGATCGCTTCCAACCGATCTCCGGGAACGAAGCTGTGGAACGCACCTGTGTCGACCCAAAAATCCTCCTCGAAGAACCGGGTCGGGTCGGCCGGATTGGCCACCTTCGCCTTGACTTTGAACATGCCCATTTTCGTCTCTATCATCCTTTCCTCTCGAAGGCAATTTACCGGTAAACGGAAGGGAAGTCAACCGACCGGTAGAGCGCAAGAACGAAAGCGCATTATGTCGCCGCACCGAGGGGTTTGCGCTACGCCGCCTAAAACCTGGAGTAAGCGATGCTAAAGAACTACATCAAGACGGGTTTCAGACACCTTCGAAGATCGAAGACATATTCTTTCATCAATATCATTGGCTTCGCTTTCAGCCTGGCCTCCGCGATAATGGTATTACTATATGTACAAAACCAACTGTCGTTCGATCGGTTTAACAAGCACGCCGGCAGGATCTATCGCGTGATCAAGTACATGGACTTCAACGGACGAAAAACTATCACACCGATAACCGGCGCGCCGGTCGCCCGAACCCTTGCCCGTGAAATTCCCGGAGTGAAGCAGGCGACGAGACTGTTCCCGGCCCGCACCTACTGGGATTGCTCAGTGGGATACAAGGGAAGATTCTTCCCGGAGGAACGTTTCTTCTTCGCCGACTCGAACTTCTTCAGTGTGTTCAGTATACGTTTGCTTGAAGGGAATCCGTCGACGGTTCTTCGAAATCCGAACAGTGTGCTGCTCACGCGCTCCTCCGCGGAAAAGTATTTCGGCGACGAAAATCCGGTCGGAAGAACGTTGCAGGTATTCCTCGGACAAAATAGATACACACTGGAGGTTACTGGGGTCACACAGGACGTTCCTGCTGATTCCCACTTCCATTTCGATTTTCTCGCCTCACTCTCCACTCTTCCATTCAGCCGCTCAACGTCGTGGTGGCCGAATCCATTCTATACTTATGTGCTCATTAAGAAGGGAGTCTCTTCCTCGAAGATTGAAGGAGAGCTGCCTCCCGTAGTTCAAGAGCATGTCGGTCTCAGCCAGCGGCATTACGGATTGATGCTCCAGCCTCTTACTTCGATTCATCTCAATTCGCATTACCAATTCGAGATCGGGACGAACGGACGCATGACGGATGTTTACATTTTTGAAGTAGTAGGTCTGCTGCTGATCCTGGTATCGTTGATAAACTACGCGAATCTTGAAACGGCGCGCGCCGCTTCCCGCGCGCGTGAGATCGGTGTGAGGAAAGCGTGCGGCGCGAACCGCACGCAGCTCTTCCTGCAGCTTATGTCGGAGGCTGTCATATCTGTCGTTTGTGCCGTCGTCATATCGGTCGCGCTTGCAGAGATACTCCTCCCTTTGTTCAATAGTCTGGTTCGGGCTTCGATGAAGATCGTGATGATCGGTCGGGGAAGCATCCTTCCCGACCTTTTGATCATGGCCGCCGGGCTGAGCCTGCTATCAGGATTCTATCCCGCTTTAGTGATCACGTCATTCGGGGTGTCCTCGAATCTTCGGGGGAGAATGGCAAATGGGCACGAGGGGCGGTGGCTTGGCGGGGGACTTGTAACGCTCCAGTTTGTGATATCAATTGTTCTTATTATTGCTGCTCTTGTTGTCCGAAGGCAAATGCTGTACGTTTTTCAGATGCAACTCGGATTTGATAAGCAGCACGTGTTGGTCATCCAGGATGCGCAGGCATTGGGCGGGCACTGGAAACCTTTCGTTCATGAAATCGAAAGCGACCCGGATGTCCTTCAAGCCGCCGGAGCCGAATTTATACCGGGGCGACACTTCGATACGGTCGGCCTAAGTTTGCCACAGGAATCTGGCGGGGGAAAGCATTCGGTTTTCCGTGTCGATTATGATTTTGTGAGCCGGGACTTCCTGTCCACCCTCGGCATCGAGTTGCGTTCGGGCAGAGACTTCTCTTCAAATTTGGCGGCCGATACGCGGGATGTCTTGCTTAACGAGGCCGTGGTGCGTGAATTAGGGCTGCGCGAACCTGTCGGGAAAGATTTGAATATCGGTTTCAAGACGTCGCCGGTTACCATAATTGGTGTCACCCGGAATTTCAATTTCCAGTCCCTGCGGAGGAAGATAGACCCGATGGTCATATTGCTTATCGACAAGCCGCCGAAATACATTGTCGCG
Source organism: Bacteroidota bacterium (assembly GCA_021794075.1). GTDB lineage: Bacteria > Bacteroidota > Ignavibacteria > Kryptoniales > JAKASW01 > JAKASW01. The sequence goes on from JAJYRM010000132.1 coordinate 2,996, forward strand.
CGGTTGGGACCAGGAGATGTTCGGCAGGCTATATCAGGGATCGGAATGGCCTGGAGGAAGTTCTCTGTGGGGCAGCCGTTCGTGTATTCGTTTCTGAATCGTGACTTCGACCAGCTTTACGGCAGCGATGTCAAACTGGGTGAGATCCTCGGCGCATTTTCCATGCTGGCCATTGTAATGGCATTCCTCGGTCTTTTCGGTCTTGCAGCAAACACGGTGGAGCGGCGTACGAAGGAGATCGGCGTGAGAAAAGTTCTCGGCGCATCGGTTCCGGGCGTTGTCGGGTTACTGTCGAGAGAATTCATAAGCCTTGTCCTACTGGCAAACGTGATGGCGTGGCCCCTGGCGTACTACTTAATGCAGAGATGGCTTCAAGCGTTTGCATACAGGCGTGGCATGAGCATTTGGATTTTCATTTTGGCGGGAGGAATTGCTTTGCTCGTCGTTTCGGCAACGGTCGGCGTGAGAGCCGTCCGGGCCGCCCGCGCCAATCCGGTGGAGAGTTTAAGATATGAGTAAACTCTCAATTAGCCTGGGGGTTGAAGTCATTAAGGTATGAATAAGCGTAGAGCATGGAGCGCAGCGCATGGGGGAGTGCAAGCAGTTCGCCTCACTCCCTGCGCACTGCCCTATGCTCTATGAGCTTAAAAACCGGGAGTCAGTGATGCTGAAGAACTACTTCAAGACGGCGTTTAGAAATCTCTGGCGGGAGAAAACTTACTCGATGATAAATATCGTCGGATTGTCCGTGGGGTTAGCCTCATGCTTCATCATACTCCTGTACTCCGTCCATGAATTGAGTTACGACAGGTATGACGCTAAACTCAACAGAATCTACCTGCTAACGATGGATTGGGTGATTAAGGGCTTAAATTGGACGGAGCCGCTCATTCCATTTCCGGCAGGCCCGGCTCTGAAGGCGGAGTACCCTGAAGTCAAGGAATATTCGAGGTTCGCTCTCAGGCAGTGCCGGATAGAATATCAGGGGAAAAGTTTGGAGCGTATCGTGTGCGCTTCTGCCGACTCGAGTCTTTTTAAAATACTGACGCTCCCTGTCGTCGATGGAAATATCAAAGAGGCTTTTTCGCAGCGAGACTATGCCATCATAACCCGCAGACTGGCCAGAAAGATGTTCGGAAGCGCCGACCCGATCGGAAAAGTGATTCAACTGAACTGGCCCACGAAGCAGAGCTACTTCACAGTAACTGCCGTGATACGCAATATACCTTCTACGTCTACATTTCAAGCAGACTGCATCCTGCCGATATCGGCATTTAAAAAATCGATGGAGCTCTTGTCTGGCACGAATGATTATGCGTCGATAACTAAGAAAAACGAGATCCTGCTAGACAGATGGGGGCCCGGCATAGTGAATGCTTACATTCTCCTTTCTCACGGGGCTTCCATTGAGAGTCTGAGAAGCAAGTTGCCCGGTTTTTCAAGTGAGCATTCCATGTCCCACTTTTTTCCCCTGGCGCTTCATCTCTTTCCGCTCAAAGATTTGTATTTCCGTCCACAGACGATGGTGAACACTTACCTTATCCCGACGGGTAATTTATCTGATGTTGAGATTTACTCGACTATAGCGCTCCTGACCCTTTTGATTGCTTGTGTGAATCTTGTGATGCTGTCAACCGCGCGTGCGAGTACGAGGACAAAAGAGGTCGGCGTTCGGAAAGTCATCGGTGCATCCAGGCGCGACATCGCGGTCCAGACAATGACAGAATCTGTGACGGTGGCGGCAATATCACTCCCGGTTGCGCTGCTGCTCGTCGAGCTCTTCATGCCGACGCTCACGACTCTTCTTGGAAAGCGACTCCCTGCCGATTACGACAGCAGCTTTCAGGCGATACTACTTTACGTTGGAGTCACTTTCATTGCAGGAGTCCTCTCCGGGAGTTACGTGTCGTTTTATCTGTCTCGCCTTCAGCCTGCTGAAATCCTGAGAAGCAAATTTAGCCGTGGACACGAAAGGGTGGTCTTCCGGAGAGTCTTGATCGGAATTCAGATGGTTATCTTTGCGGGGCTGATTCTGGCTTCCATAACAATCTACAGGCAGATGCGTTATCTCCATACCAAGGAAATGGGATTCAATGATAAGAATCTGGTTGTCTTCTCCGACTTGGGTATTAGTGGCGTTGACTCCACGATAGGAGGAAGATTCGGTGCACTGGAATCCGATTTGGAAACGCTACCGAATGTTTCTTCATTAGCATGTGGCGACCGGGTCCCCGGTACTCAGTATGCCAGTGCCATGGAATCTTTACCGAATCCATCTAATCCTCAGGAAAACATCATCGTCGATATTTGCGGGGTCGACTCCGATTACTTCGGCGCGTTGGGAATTAAGATGATATACGGAAAGACTTTTGCGCAAGCCTCTCCCGGAGAAGCTAAAGGCGCCGTTATTATCAACGAGGAAGCGGCAAGAGAATTTAAAATTGAAGATCCATCGGAGCAGTTGTTCAACGGTTACCGAATCCTTGGTATCGTGGAAGACTTCAATTTCCTTTCCTTCCACAAAGCGATTGCCCCGACCATGTTCTTCGAGAAATCGAAGGACTGGAATGAGATAGCGGTGAGGTTGACCAGTATGAAGGGGGCCCAGCGCACGATTAGCTCTGTCGAGAAGGAGATCGAGAAATTCGATGGAGGGAAGCCGTTCAGACATCAATTCTTCTATCAAAGGCTTGACACGATGTATGGAAGTGATTACAAGTTCGCTGAAATGATTATCTACTTCACCGCTTTGGCGATTTTCATCGCGTGTCTGGGATTGTTCGGCATGTCGATGTTCGTCATTCAACGGCGTGTGAAAGAAATTGGCGTGAGGAAAGTGCTCGGTGCGTCGGTTACAAGTATTATGTTTTCCTCTGCGAGAGAATTTGCGACAATTCTGTTTATCTCAACCTTGGTGTCGCTCCCCATCAGTATCCATTTCACTGATGAGTGGTTAAATGAATTTGCTTATCACATAAACGTAAGTGAAGCGTCCGTCCTGATAACGTTCGTCGCAGGTGTGATCATCGTCCTGGTCGCAGTCGGTTACCAGGCGCTTAAGGCGGCGACAGCCAATCCGGTTGAGAGTTTACGATATGAGTAAACTCGAAATCCCACGCAGCGGGATCGAATCGTTGAGGTATTAAATGGCAGGAGAAGCCGTCGGAGGCGTTCGGTGGTCACGATATTGAAGGGCCCAATTGCCCGGTGATGCGGAGTGCAGACCTTATCAATGACTCGACTGCGTGCAAATTAGCGGTAGTCTTCCTTCCTATGCTCAATGCGGTAAATGAGAACGACCATCAGATGGTCGTCGATCTCAAAGAGAATTCGATAACGACCCGAACGGATCCTGTATCACTCTCTGTCAGTAAGCTTCTGAATTCCTATAGGGCGTGGATTGAAGGTAGGGCTTCTGGTCTGCCGGAAAATTCTCCCGACGTTTTTGTCCGGCAGACTATCGAGGTCCTTATGAGCGGATGACTTAAGAATTATTTTGTATTGCACGTCTTTTCATTTAGTCATTCAGAGTAATGTCTTTTTCTTTTACCCGCTTTGATTCCTCCAGATGGCATTTGTTTTCGATCAACTCGATCAGTTCGCCGAGGGTCGGGTTCTTCTTCGTCGCTTCCCAATCCTCTCTCGGAATCAGTAGATCCTTCTTCCCGGCGCGAATTCTCTGTTTCCTCTTTGTCATCATGGCTACATCTCCAGATAGATTTCAATCGACAAGTTATCAGTCTGATAGAGCAGCTAAAACGCTGTGTGGTATGCGACGTTAATAATAAATATCGAAAGTTCTGATCCTTACGATTCAAGGCGCCTGATGCTAGGGTGCACCGCAAGGGATCAATGAAATAAGGCCTGCGAGGGTATGGCGCGTCCTACATCCGGAGAAACGCGGAGTACTAAAGTGGATAGGACTTCCTTGGAGAAAGTTTCCGAGAGATGGAGAGGAGAGAACATCGCACCTCCTGGACTCTTATGTAAACGTGCGCCCTGCCCGGTGACTTAACCTTGTGCGACCGCCGCGTGACTATTCACTCGGTCGCGATGCTATGTATCCGCCGACAATAGTGGCCACCGGTTTCAGCTTGCCGGTTGCAGGATCCGCTTCCACGCCGAAGTTTTCAAGTGTAGTAGCCCCGAGAAGATACAAGGAGTCTTTCGGTCCGAAGATCACCATACAGGTTAATGTTTCCTTCAAATCCGGTACAGTGATCGACGCCTCGCCGAGTAAACGGCGCTCTCGCTGCCCGTCGGCTAAAATTAATTCCCTTGTGTGCAGGGGCTTGATGCCGATTTCTTCCAGACGGTTTTCGGGAACGAAACTGTGCAGTGCACCAGTATCTACCCAAAAGTCTTCTTCGAAAAATCTCTTCGGGTCGGCCGGATTTGCGACCCTTGCTTTAACCTTGAACATGCCCATTTTCGTGTCTTCGATCCTTTCCTCTCGACAGTAATTTACAGGCAGACCAAAGCGAAATCAATAACTTCGCAACGAATGCGTCTTCCTCCATTGAATTCCCTCTACAGCATCGGGTGCCTCCACGCTATTTGCTCGCGCAATTCTTTCGGATTGAATTTCTATCCATTCTCCATTGTTAGTATTTTTAGACGGACAATTCGCCGATAACTATGTCAAAAAGGGAAATATTAAAATGAGAATAGAAATTTGGTCGGACGTCGTTTGTCCGTTTTGTTACATCGGGAAAAGAAGACTCGAAAACGCATTAGAACAGTTTTCGCCTAAGAATGATGTCGAGATACTCTGGCACAGCTTTCAGCTCGATCCGTCGGCAAAGAGGGAAGAGGGAAAGGACATTTACGACCACCTCGCAGAGAAGTATGGTCAGGATCGCGAGTGGGCTCTGAATGTGAACAGTAATCTCGTCGAGAATGCAAGAAAGGTCGGACTGGATTACCACTTCGAAAAAGTAATTCCGACAAATACCTTCGACGCGCACAGGATGATCCATCTTGCTGCGACACACGGTTTACAGGAGAAAGCCGAAGAGAGATTTTTCGCAGCCTATTTCACAGAAGGGAAGGACCTTGGCGATGCGGAAACGCTGATCGATCTTGCCACTGAGGTCGGACTCGACCGTGATGAAGCGAGGAGAACGGTCGGGTCATCGGATTATGCAGACGCCGTACGAGGGGACATCCAGGAGGCGGAGTCGCTTGGAATTAATGCCGTTCCGTTCTTCGTGTTCAACAGGAAGTATGCTATCTCCGGCGCCCAGCCGACACATCTTTTCTTGGAGACACTGCAAAAGGTGGCTGAAGAAGAGAAGGCTGAGGCTTGACCGACCAGCTCAAATGCTCACGTGCGCTCGTATGCCGAAAACGTCGATGGGCCCTCTGTCCATGTTGTAGGCAGGATTGATTACGAACTGGTAGTCGGCCGAAAGGGCGAGGAGCTTGTTGACCCGGAACGAGTAGAAAGTCTCTAGTACGCTCTCGAGTCCGTAATGGGGCAGCTTCCCATCACCGATGATGAAACCATAACCTCCGCTTGCGAGGTAGGCTCGATGCGCGTTTGACAATCCATCGACGGCGCCGCCTATCCCGAATGTGTCATACTTCCTTCCGAAAAGATCGGGCTCAGTCAAGATTCCGACCGATACCGTCCGGTCGATTTCCGTGTATGACCACGCTTCACTCTGACCGTTATCCCATCCGATCCTCGCGAACAGTCCGACGTGTCTGCATAACTTCTGCTGTATGTTGACGCCGAATCCGACTTTTGTCCTTCCGTACTGCCTGGTCAGCACGATGTTGTGATCGTAAATGGGGTTAGTCGCGGCCTCGGTGTAGCTTCCGAAGCGTCCGGTGTTGTAGTATAAGAGAAGTCTGATTTTACCCGGAAGGTGTCCGAGTCTGTAAGCGTAACCTCCCTGGAGGGTGAAGCCGTGGGCCTTTGCGATGTTCGGGTCGAAGTTCGGGCCGTTTGCCGAATTCGTTTGCATGGTCGCCGCGAATCTCAGAGTGTACGTCGGAGATATAAACTCTGCCACAAATCCTGGTATGTATCCGCGCGTATCCGCCGGATAGTCCCAGGCGCCGTTGTTCATGAGAGCCCAGTTCATGAACTGAGTCCTGGCGTCGTTGCTGTAAGCATTATGGTCGAAGAAGTCTACTATGCTGAATTTTCCGAGCACGAACGTCAGCCGGGATCCGCCGTTTGCGGAATTAGGACCTGAAAGGCTCAATGTCTTTCGAAGATAATATTCGCCGGATGATAGCTGCGGGGTCGGCTTTCCGATCCTGAAAGCGTCGCCGTTCGGGAAGCCCGCGATTCCGAGCGCTCCACTCAGAGCCTTGCCGCCACTTAGCTCTGGATTGAAGGTGACGCGAAATTCGTCGGGCAGATAGACGTTGAGAAAGAAATTAGAAGTGACTGACAAAGCGGGGGGCTCTTTTGAAAGGAAGCTGTTTTGTCCGGAATAGGGCGACGGGAAGTTGTTGTTCGCCTGCATGATTAAAGTCTGCTGGAAATGTAAAGTGGCTCCGATCTTACCGCCTTCGGTCTGGGAAAACGCGGGCGAGTACGTACCCAATACGAAGAGTATGATGAATGCGAAAGCTTTCGCGCGGTTGGTGAAGGGGTGCCTCAAATTCGAGGGCATAAAAAGTGCCTCCTTATATCAAACAGTTGTTGGTCAGACAATAGATATATCGCCATCCGTTAGAGGACGAAAGCTCCGATCCCAATATAAAGGTCAACAGGGAAGGTGGAACGATGGTTCCGTTCGAAAGAGATAACAATAAAAAAGGAAGCAGTCGATTTGTTCTCCCGCTTCCTTCCTAGGTGCTTTACGAAAGAAAGTCTAAGCTAGCTCAAGGTCTACTTATTTGACGCGAGGCATTGTATTGATCCCGAGATTATAGGCCATGAACGAAAGTACATCAGCCGACTGAGCGATGCGCTTGTCGGTCGGCATATAGTTGTGACTCGTCTTCGTCTCAACCCGAATCAGGATGGGGTTATCACAAGCCTGGTCATGCTGCATGGCGGCCGTGAACTTGTATGAGTGACTCGGCACGACGCGGTCATCATGGTCGGCGGTGGTGACTATCGTTGGCGGATAGCAAGTGCCGGGCCTGATGTTCTGGACCGGCGAATACTTTATTAGCCACTGGAAGGCCGTCGAGTCGTCGGAAGATCTGTACTCGGGCACCCAGCCTACGCCGGCGGAAAACTTCTGGTATCTCAACATATCCATCACGCCAGCGCCCGCGTAGACCGCGCCGAAGAGATCCGGACGCTCGGTCTCGCAAGCGCCTACAAGGAGGCCGCCGTTCGAGTAACCTTCGATACCGAGCTTCGGCGTCGAGGTGTATTTCTCTTTTATGAGATATTCCGCGGCAGCGATGAAGTCGTTGAATACGTTCTGCTTCTTCCCAAGCATGCCTGCGTGGTGCCACGCTTCGCCGTATTCTCCACCGCC
>JAJYRM010000133.1 GCA_021794075.1 Bacteroidota bacterium
TTATCAAGTTGAAGATTCATCTCGTGCAAGAAAAGTGATTCACTTGCGGAAGTATAGAGGACTGTGAAAGCATGAAACCCCCTTCAAAACCGGATCCGACGAAGTCGGAGGCCGGTTTTGTGGGGCGCCCTTCTCTTTTTGTCCATTTTCTCTTGGGCGAGCAAGAGAAAATGGACAGGTAGGACTGTCACTGTACCATGAAAGAGTTGAGCGTTCTTTCTTTTCTCTTGATTGAAAAGATGGACCCGTAGATCGATCCAGGCTGCGGGCTAGTTCCAAGCGAAGCGTCATCCCCCGCGCGAGGACCGCGCTTCGAGAGAAGAGCCTCACCGCCAGGCAGAAGCTAAACAATTGACGTAGATGCACTGAGGGGGAGAAGAGAGATACACGGAGAAAAGCAAATACTCTCTGTATCGCTCATTGAAATGCTCGAGCCCAAACATAATCCTTTTGCCAATCAGTTAAATCCGTGTTACCCCTTTTCCATCTAAACGCACCTACTCGCGTCCCTGCGTAAGGGCGGCTACGAGTTAGTCTTGTTCCCATCGAGCGCTTTCCGAATGATTTTTAATACTTCGGAAACCCTGTATGGCTTGCTCACAAAGCCGTCGGCGCGTGACTCTTCCAGCCTGTGTTTTTCAGCGGGGTCGACGAATCCGCTCGCTAGGATAACCTTCACGTCAGGCGTGTCCTGCTTTATCCTTTTTGTCACCTCCATGCCGTCAAGCCCAGGAAGCCCTATATCGGACACGACGAGAGCGACATTTGGGTTGGCGGCGATCGAAGCCAATGCCTCGATGCCGCTTGCCGCTGTGATGACTTCGTAGCCGCTGTCCGACAAGACATCCCTCAGGAGTTCCCTCAACATTTCCTCGTCTTCGACCACTAGCACCGTTTCGTTTCCACGGTTTACTGTCGAGGTGTCAGGGGAATCGCTCGCCGCTTTTCTCTCGGCCTCCTCCACTGCCGGAAAGAGCAGCGTGAATGTCGATCCCTCCCCGGGTTTTGTCGATACATCGCTGAAACCGTTATGCTTTTTCATGACGCCGAAAACGGTGGCCAGTCCGATGCCAGTTCCTTTTCCCGTATCCTTCGTTGTGAAGAAGGGTTCAAATATCCTAGAGAGCGTGGCGTCGTCCATTCCAATTCCCGTGTCACTAACCGAAGCGGTGACGTACGGCGTATTGCTCCCCGCGATGCCGTGTTTTCTGAGCATCTCTTCAGAAGCGATCCCGGTGGAGACTCTTAACTTTCCGCCCGTCGGCTTTCCGTCATTTCTGTCCATCATCGCGTCCCTCGCGTTAACGCACAGGTTCAGTACGCATTGGCTGATCTGGACATGATCCCCAAGCACAAGCGGGATATGCCTGTCTTGATTAAGCTCAGGTACAATCAGCTTAGGGAAGGTCTCGGATATGAGTTTGAATACTTCCGCGACCACTTCGTTTACATCAACGGGGACCAGTTCCAAATCCTGTTTTCGCGCGAACATAAGGAGTTGCCGGACAAGGCCTACCCCTCTTTTCGCCGCGCTCTCAATGGCGCTTACGCTCTGCGCCAGTTTTTGCTCATCGTGGTTGTGTTTTGTTATGAACGAAGAGTAACCGAGTATGATGCCAAGTATATTGTTGAAGTCATGGGCGATACCTCCCGCGAGGGTACCAAGGCTCTCCATTTTCTGTGCTTGCCTGAGGAGCGCTTCGGATTCAAGCCTTTCGGTCACGTCGCGGAAATTCGCGACTATTCCCCTGACTGCCGGGTCTGAGAGCATGTTTGAGAAAGTGGCCTCGAACCATCTCCATGAGCCGTCGCCATGGCGCGCCCTAAAGACGATTCGCCCCTGGGTGCCGGGCATCTTTGATATCCGCGCCACTTCGGCGCGCACGGACTGGATATCGTCGGGACTCATTATCTCGTATATGGGTCTCCCTTCCGGCTGGTAGTCGTTTCGGCCGAGGATCCTGTCGTTGGCAGGGCTTGTCATAGTGACCCGCCCGTCGATATCGAACACTACCATGCCATCGTTGCTGTTTTCCATGAGGGCCCGAAACCTCTTGTCCCGCTCGCGGACACGATCTTCCGCCGTGTGTCTCTTCAATTTTTCTTCTCTTTCCTTAAGCGCCCGCGTCACCGCAGGGATAAGCCTCGACATCTTTGTCTTCAGCACATAGTCAGTGCAACCGTTAAGGAGCGATTCTATCGCGTAATCCTCGCCCACGGTACCGGAGACAAATATGAAAGGGATATCGGGATAGTTGTCATGCACATATTTTAGCGCCGATCTCCCGCTGTAGTTGGGAAGTGAGAAATCTGAAATCACGAGGTCAAAAAGCTCGTCACGAAGAGCGCTGACGAAAGCCGATTCAGTATCGACCCTTTTGAATTCACAGATAAGCCCCGCCTCTTCAAGCGACGAACGGACCAGATGAGCATCGGGGATGTTGTCCTCCAGATGCAAGACACGTATGGGATCGTTCATATCACATACCTTAATGAAGTGAGTGGAATATTGAACGTAAATAATCGGTCTTACGAGGAATGTGGCGGAATCTCGTTGAGGACGGCCCAGAAGGCTCCCACCTGTTTCACCGCGTCGACAAATTCCTCAAAGCTTACAGGCTTCACGACAAAAGCGTTGACGCCGAGATCGTAACTCCTCACGAGATCCTTTTCCTCGCGGGATGAGGTGAGCACGACCACGGGGACTCTCTTGAGATCGGGATCGGATTTGATCTTGCTCAGGACTTCCAGTCCGTCGACCTTCGGCATCTTGAGATCGAGGAGGATGACGGCCGGATTACCCGGCTTCCGTTGCGCGAATTCGCCGCGGCGGTAAAGATAGTCGAGCGCCTGCGCGCCGTCCCGGACGACGGCGATTTCATTCGCGATCCTGTATCCGCCGAGCGCTTCCAATGTCAGCTCCACGTCGTTGGGATTATCTTCCGCAACGAGTATCGTCCTGATTTCATTCATTATGCGCCTCAGTGATCTTATTCGGAAGTGAAAAATAGAATGTCGCGCCTTCGTTCAGTTTCGCCTCCGCCCAGGTCCTGCCGCCATGGCGGCGGATTATTCTCCTGACGTTGGCAAGTCCGATCCCTACTCCGTCAAAATCCTCCTGCCTGTGGAGCCGTTGGAAAACCCCGAAGAGCTTGTCCGCGTATTCCATGTCGAACCCGACACCATTGTCGCGCACGAAGAAAATGAGTTGGTCCTCTTCTAACCGGGAGCCGAGTTGTATTTCCGCCCGCTCTTTCTTCCCGGTGTACTTGATGGCGTTTGAGACAAGATTCACAAAAACGAGTCTCAGCATCGCCGGATCCGCTCTGACGCTTGGAAGGGGATCGATCTGCCACTCCAACGTTCTTCCCGCCGTCTCGTTCTCGAATGCCGCGATAACCTCCCGTGCCATTTCCGCGGTATCGACAGTCGTCGAACGCATCTCGCTTCTTCCCATGCGCGAGAAGACGAGAAGCTCATCTATCAGAGTCCCCATGGTCCTGGCCGATGACGAAATCGTCTGTAAATATCGCGTGCTCTTTTCGTCAAGGGTGCCCGCCGTGTGTTTGCGCAGGAGGTCGACGAAACCGTCTATATGCCTCAGCGGCGCGCGGAGGTCATGGGAAACTGAATACGAAAAAGACTCCAGCTCCTTGTTAGCCTCCTCCAGCTTCTCGGTCCGCACTTTGACGAGGCGCTCAAGCTCGTCGTGGCTCTTGTGCAATTCCTCGACCATCCTCTTCTCTTCCGTGACGTCTATCGAGAGGACGAATACCCCCTCAGGCACGGGCTCGATGCTTAAGTCGAACCATGCGACCGTCCCGTCCGGGTATTCGAAGCGGTTCCGCATCTTGTGCGAAGTCCGTTTCTCGATGCAGGTCGTGAGGAGGCCAAACATCTCTGTGTTTTCGATTCCCGGATACACCTCCGTCATTTTCTTGCCGATGAGCGCGTCCTTCGGCATCCGACCGTGCTTCGCCGCCACGTCGTTGAGATAGACGTATCGGAACTCCCTGTCTAGGATTTGCCCCCCTTCCATCATGTTGTCGAGCGTCGACTTGTATCTCGCGTGCGCCGCTTCGAGTTCGCGCCGGGACCGCTTTTCCTCGCTTATGTCTCGGGCGATTCTCGACGAACCGACGATCCTTCCCGAAGAATCCTTAACGGGAGAGAGCGAGAGAGAGACTTCGATATTAGTGCCGTCTTTCCTGACTCGAATGGTTTCGTAAGGCGGGATGTCTTCACCATGGGAAAGGCGCGTTATTAACGCGATCTCTTCGTCTACCCGGTCGGGAGGGAAAATTAGCGTCATCGGTTTGCCGACGGCCTCCTCGGAGGTGTACCCGTAGATCCTTTCCGCGGCCGGGTTCCAGCTGTCTATCACGCTTTCTTTCGAAACTGTATATATCGCGTCGCTGGAGTACCTTACGATCGCACTTTCCCTTGACGCGCTTTCCCTGGGCCTCCTCTTGCCGGGGTTATCGTGCTTCGCCATCTTATACGCTCTCTCGTTTTTTTTTATACTGCTGCCCTCATCGGTGCAGCGTCAGCAACGAGGTTGTTTCAAGAAGTCTTTCAAATCGCCAGACGGATCAGTGGCACCGGCATTGCCCCAGATGAGATGCTCTATTCGCCTTTGAAAAACTTAGCCCCTTCAGGTATGAAAGTCAACGGTAGGTGGATCTATTATGCAATCACTAGATTCCTCGCTTCAGTCCTCATCACTCCCGCTTCCCTCGCTTTTAAGAGAAGGGCGCGGGGCTTGTCATGAGTCATGGTTCAACCCTTGACCCGATCCTGAACGCTTGCCGGCTAATTCCCTTGACTTTGGGGTCGGTGCAGTATATCTTCTCGACACCGGTCGCTCAGGGAGCCGGAAGCTGCTGCACTTTCTCTCCAAAACCGGATCATCCAGGGCCCTCGCCGGGCGGTCTTCCATTCGCTTACATCATCATGAACTTTCAGGGAGCGTCGATGATGTATATCATTATCCCCGCAGTGACGATGAACGCCAGTACCATGCCCGTTCCTCCCCCTGATCCCATCCTCCCGCGAAAACAGTATGCTACAAACATAAACATGACACACGCTGGGACCGATACTAGCCATGAAGGGAAGCGGTGCCAGTTCGGTCGGCACTCAGCTTCATCAAACTAAAAAGAAAGGATTGAGACCATGAAAAATGCTATCATCGCGACAATTCTTCTAATCGTACTGGTGAACCTGTCGGCCGCTCAGAAGGCGAACGTAATGCCGATAACTACCGCATCTAACGAGGCTAGGGAGCTTTTCATGAAGGGACTCGATAAGTTCGATAATGTTGAGCTCCCGGCCGCCGCCAAGTACTTCGACCAGGCAATCGCTGAAGATCCTGATTTCGCGCTTGCTTACTGTTATCGTGCCGTCTCGGGCGGCGGTTCGCAGGTCATCAACAAGAACTTCGAGAAAGCGCGTTCTCTTGCAGGCAATGCTTCGAAGGGGGAGCAGCTTCTGATTTCCTATTTCGATGCCGGTTACAGAGGCAGGACTGTCGAGATGAAAAAAGATCTTGACAAGCTTGTCTCGATGTACCCCGGTGACAAACGCGTCATGTTGTACACGGCCTATTATTATTACGGCACTGAGAACTACAAAGAGGCGATCAAATACTTCAAGAAGGTCGCCTCGATCGACAAAAACTTCCCGCCCGCCTACAACATGCTCGGTTATTCCTACAGCGCCGTCGGGAACTTCAAATCAGCGGAACAATCGTTCAAGGAATACATCCGCTTGAATCCGGACATGCCGAATCCTTACGATTCGTACGCGGAGCTGCTCCTCAAGATGGGGCGGTATGACGAATCGATAGCTCAATATCAGAAAGCACTCGACCTCGATGAAACATTTATCTCCGGCCTGTACGGCGTCGGCAACGCTCACCTGTTCAAGGGAAATTCAGAAGAGGCGAGGACACACTACGACAAAGCACTTGCCGGAAGTAATTCGATAGACGAGAAGCTGACGGCAATGTCCTACAAGGCTTGGTCATATCTGTTCGACGATAATCCGGACGATGCTGTTAGGACATTTGAGGAGAGGCGCTCTCTCGCCGAGAAGGAAAATCAGAGGACTTCCGCGTTCTATTCGGCTGCCTACGCCGGGTTGATCCAGTGCGAACTCGGTGATCCCTCGGATGGGTTGGCGAGATTGCAGGATATCTCCTCGAAGCTGGACAACGCCGATCTTACGACCGCCGAGAGAGAGAATCTTCGCGTGAACATCGATTCGTGGCTCGCGTATGCGTACGCCGCAAATGACATGCTGGACGAAGCGGGAGCGACTGCAGACGCGTTTGCCGAGGAGATCGAGCCGCGCGGCAACCCTGCCGAGAAGAAGACTCTCGAAATGCTTCTCGGCATAATCGACTACAAGAGCGGCAACTATGACGACGCGGTCGACCGGCTAAGCAAGCTGGAGCCGGACCCGCTGATTATGTACCACCATGCGATGGCGCTAAATATGAAAGGAGACAAAGAAGGTTCCAGGGCTCTCCTCACAAAGATCTCCAACTGGAACAGGAACGAGCTTTTCCTGGCAATGGTATGGACTAACACAAAATCCGCGCTGCGAAAGTAAGCCTGAATTCTATGCGGTCTTCGAGTTTCCAATTCAACCAGCGATCTGCTTTGGGAGGGGGCCGTGTCGGCGTCTCTCTTCAATCGTGACCGGTCCCCTTTCGTATCGCCGCTCTTGCTTGGCGAGCGGCCATTAATGGCAGCCGGATTTTGCTGGCAACATCATCGCCGGTACAATCGTCGGAGAGTACTGTTGGACTCGCCTTGTTGCTTCTTCTTTGTATTTTGACAAATTTACCCGAAGGAGAATATTTCCGGGCCGAAATCGGTTAAATCGAGCGGGGACCCGGGAAAAAGAAAGGAGTGGATCTCATGCGTGCTTCTTTCGCCTTGGCATTTGCCTTCGCTTTCCTTTCAGGCTGCAAATCATCCGTCACCGGCACACCTCCTTCAGAAAAAGAGTACGACATTACCGCCGTCTTTTCCCTGAGCGACACTGATAATGGCGGAGAAACGCGGTTCCGTGCCGGAGACAACTTCGACCTCTCATTTGTAATGGTTAACCGCACAGCCGACACGCTCTACTACGATGTCACCGGTCCACCGCCCGTAGTCTTCACGATAACCCATAAGTGCTCAGTCGTCGCGAGTTCAGTCGATGGTTATGGTTTTATTCAGATTGTAAAAAGAAAAACATTCCTTCCCGGCGATACGCTTCAGGCTCGCTGGAGGGCTCCCATAACCCCCGCTCAAAAGCCAAGAGTGCGCCTGGTCCAGGGGGTTTATAACGCGGGGGTAACATTCCCGACATTCCCCGGCAGGACTGTTTCGCCAATCGAACCGATTCCGTTCGCCGTTGATAATTAAGGCGATGCCCAGCGGGAACAGCTACCTCCCACTGGAAGTGTAATCGGGCAACCATTCTTTCGTTACCCCCCATTCAGCAGGAGGACACAGTACACCAATCCCGAGGGGAGCGAAACTGCGACCCACACGAAAGGCGCATGCGTCATTCAAATCGCCTCCGAAGAGTCAAGCCGCGGCGATCAGGCTCCGCCCTGATTCGTCCTCGCCTACCCGTCCGCGTCGTTGCATCTTTCCATATGGTTGCGTATGCTTCGACGTAAATGAGGGGATGCAAGTAGCTCCTGCTCTAGAGGGTGTTATTACAAAGGAGGTAAAATGTCACGGGCTGTGCTAACAATCGCGTTATTTCTTTTTGCCGCCGCATTCGTGTCGGCGCAAACCACGGTCACCGGCAGACTCACCGGACAGGACGGCAAGCCGATGATCGAAGCCAACGTCGTCCTTCTCGCGCCGACCGACGTTCAGGACACAGTCCGAACTGTGCGTGCCGCGAAGAACGGCGACTTCAGCATCACGGTCGACTCCGTCGGAGTCTGGCTCCTCGAGTTTACCGGCGTGGGGCACCAATACAGGAGGACCGCCTTTTACTTCGACAGGCCGGGGACAATTCACGTCGACGTGCGACTCGGAACGTACCATTATCCGGATAATTTCAATGAAGTCAAGGTGGTGGGGAGTTTCAACGACTGGGACAACGCGAGCGCTTATCCTATGATCAGGCGCTCCGACGGCACCTATTCGCTCGTTGTGAAGACAAAAGCCGACTCGGTAGCGTACAGGCTGATGAACGTCGTGAAGGGGGACCTCGTCGAAGGGACGGACGCGGATTACTATTTATACGACGGCTATTGGGGATATAACTCCGTCCTCAAGCCGAAGAACGGGGAGGTTAACATCATATTCGACCCATCGAAGCTTGAGCGTTCTGACAAGCCATCGAAGGTTATGTTCGCGGACAGCAATTCAGCGGAGGCGAAGTTCGCCGCGATATTCGATGAGATGATGAATAACGAGAAGAATTTCATGGACTATTACAGAAGCTACATGGCGTCAGGGAAGAGCATGATGGAATTCCATTACGACTGGTCGGCCGTCGAACAATCCATCGCGTCGAGGATCGCCGCCGAGAAGAACCCGCTCTTGAAGAAAGAGCTCATGTTCGCCTACATCGAGCTCGGCGCGCTCACCGCGAAGCTCGACACGCCGCTGGTTAGAGAGTCGCTCCGTGAAATTTCTCCGAGGTCCCATCTCTGGGCGCTGATGCCGATCGTGTCGACGGTGCTCAGGATGGCGGGTGAGAGCAAGTCGGAACAGGAGGCGTACATACAGGCCGTTATCGACGAGAATCCGAGCGCGGACGTGAAGGCGGCTGTTCTCGCCGGCGAATTCGTCCAGGCAAAACAGACCGGTGATGCCGCCGCGGCAGCAAAGTATTACAACTTAATAGTGGAACGCTTCGCCAACACGAGGATCGGCCAGGCGATAAAAGAACGCTTCTCTCCCGGAGCCGGACCGGAGGTCGGCAGCCCTGTGCCTTCCTTCTCGGTCGTGTCGATGGAAGACTCCGCCGAAACAATCTCCAACGAGTCGCTGAAGGGAAGATTCTATCTCATGGACTTCTGGGCGACATGGTGCGGCCCGTGCGTGGCCGAAATGCCTAACCTCCAGAAGGCGTACGACACGTTCAAGGGGGACAACTTCACGATTCTAAGCCTGTCGCTAGACAGGTCGAAGGAAGACGTCGTGAAGTTCCGCGAGACGAAATGGAAGATGCCGTGGCTTAACGTCTTCCTCGGCATGGACTCCCAGAACAAAATTCTAAAAGACTTCGACGTTATGTCCATACCCAACCCGGTGCTTGTTGACCCCACAGGCAGAGTCATCGCCGCTGGCGATCAGCTCAGAGGCGACGAGCTGATGAAGACGCTTGATAAATACCTGGTAAAATGAATCGTGGAGTCGCGTTGAGCCGAGGCCCGAAAGCCGCGGCTCAACGGCCTATATTTGAGGAGGACATTTGATGCTGCCGAACCATGAATCTTCACGTGTGAACCAACCGCAGATAAGGAAATTATATTACTGGCTGTCGTATAACAGGTTCTCGGTGCTCCTGTACGGAGGGCTGTTTTACCTTCCCTACTTTCTTGTCCTGGTGGCGCTGATCGTTCTCGCCATCGTCTTCGCGCCTTACGTCCTCTATGTCCTTTACAAGAACGGGAAGCGCGGATGGCTAGTCACATTCGCCATTGTCGTCGGAATACCTGTGCTTCTCGCCTTCCTTCCGACGGGAAGCGATACCTTTGACGCCGTGCTTCGCTTCCTCCCTCTCCTCGCGTTTTACTTCTACTGCTACATGTTGAGGTTCTCCGTCGGCGACTGGCTCAGCGACGCCAGCCCGTTCGGTGAAATTGAAGTCGACGAGAGAGAGCGGCAGGACCACATGTTCCGCTGAGCGCGCAACTCGTGCTGTGCGCCAGTCGCGCCCCGCGCCATATTCTGAACTGTGGTGAAGGAGCGCTAAAGTGCCGTCGCGGAAAGATCAATCGGGAGTTTAGCGCCCGGCGATAACAGACTCCCGCGCGGAAGAGGGGAAGCTGATCAGTCATGGTCCTGCGGAAGCGCGAAGGACTTTGAGACTTGTGACTCAATCATGAAAGACTTCAGCGTTCTTTCTTTTCTCTCGATAGAAAAGATGGACCCGTAGGTCGACCCGGGCTTCGGGTCATCCTCCAGGCGAAGCGTCAACGTGAGATGGATAGGAGACGATTGATTCACCTGAGGAAGCGCAAAGAACTCTGAAAGCATGAAACCCCCTTCAAAACCGG
>JAJYRM010000134.1 GCA_021794075.1 Bacteroidota bacterium
ATAAGGTGGTTTGCCTTGACTGCTTCCACAACAATGAATGGAAGAAGGCGAAGGACGGCCGCGAAATACGCTTCCATTATATTTGGGAAGATACCGCGAACACTGGTTTCTCGAAGCTCGGTGGGATAATTGAGAAGCTTGGCGCGAAGATTTCAGAGTCACGCGTTGCCCCGACAAGGCGGGTCCTCGATAAGGCAAGCATCTACATAATCGTCGATCCGGATACGCCTGAGGAGACCAGGCATCCTCATTACATCACCGAACCGGAGATCAAGGCGCTTGTATCATGGGTCAGGGCCGGCGGAGTTCTCGCGATCTTTGCCAACGACAGCGGGAATTGCGAGTTCAAGCATCTCAACCGGCTCGCGGCACATTTCGGGGTCCATTTCAACGAAGATAGTCGGAACGACGTCGTCGGGAAGAATTTTGATGTCGGAGCGTTCAGCGATCTCCCCAAAATTCCGATGTTCGATGGGGTACGCAAAATTTATCTCAAAGAGATCAGCACGCTCAGGATATCCCGACCGGCCAAAGCCGATCTCGTTAACCGCGGCGACGTAATCATGGCATCGGCGCATGTAGGTAAAGGTTTCGTTTTTGCCGTGGGAGATCCATGGTTTTATAACGAGTACATAGACGATCACAAGTTGCCGAAGAGTTTCGACAACTATGACGCGGCGCGGAGCCTTTTCATCTGGCTCCTATCTAAGTCCAGTCCCGTGAAGAAAGACTGAACCACCTTTAATCTTTGGAGCCGCCGATTCATCAAATATTCTGGAAAGCTGAAAGAAAGTGAAAAGTGAAATGAAGAGTTTATTAGACGATTACCGTTTCTTTGATCCTGAAGAAAGCGTAAGGAAGACAGCTTACGAATTGTATCTCAACGTGAAAGACATTCCGATCCTCAGCCCACACGGGCATGTCGAAGCAAGGATGCTTGCAGACAACAAGCCGTTTCCCGACCCGACCGAGCTAATCATAATTCCCGATCATTACATTTATAGGATGCTTTACTCGCAGGGCATCTCCCTGGAGTCGTTAGGCGTCCCGACGGTCGACGGGACTCCAGTCGAAAAGGATCATAGGAAGATCTGGCAGGTCTTCGGGGATAATTTTTATCTGTTCGCGGGCACACCGACAGGGGTTTGGCTCGCTCATGAGTTCGTCGAAGTGTTCGGGATAACCGAAACACTGAATTCGAAGAATGCCATGAATATATACGACCAGATGTTGGAGAAGTTGAAAACGAAGGAGTTCCTTCCGAGGACACTTTTCGAAAAGTTCAACATCGAGGTCCTTACCACAACCGACTCGCCGTCGGATCCGCTTGAGTCTCACAAAAGGATGAAGGAGTCGGGGTGGAGTAAGCGTGTAATCCCATGCTTCAGGCCGGACGCGAGCGTCAATATCAATTCCGCTAAATGGAAAGATGAAATTGTTGGAGTCAGTAAGGTCTCCGGGATAGACATTCATGACTACGCGAGTTACATCAAGGCTCTGGAGAATCGGAGAGAATATTTTAAGGCTCATGGAGCCGTTTCCACCGACCAGGGAGTAGAAAGTCCTTACGCTCACAAGCTGTCTAAAATAGAAGCTGATGCGATTTTCCAACGTGCGCTAAAGGGAGATACGACGGAAAAAGACGTTGCGGCTTTCACGGCAAACATGCTGATGGAAATGGCTCGAATGAGCGTCGATGATGGATTGGTCATGCAGATACACGCGGGCGCGCTCAGGAATCACAACCGGCAGGTGTTTGACAGGTTTGGGCTTGACAAAGGGGGCGATATTCCGATACAGACGGAGTACACACGGAACATGCAGGAGTTTCTGAATGAGTTCGGAAACAATCCGAACTTCAAAGTTGTGCTCTTCACGCTCGATGAGACCACTTATTCACGTGAGCTTGCTCCGATTGCTGGCCACTATCCAGCGGTGAAGCTTGGGGCCTCGTGGTGGTTCCACGACAGTATTCAGGGAATGACCAGATACAGGCAGAACGTCACAGAAACTGCCGGGATATATAATACGGTTGGGTTCACTGACGATACGCGCGCCTTCCTATCAATTCCAGCGCGGCACGATCTGGCAAGGAGAATGGACTCGAACTTCCTCGCAGGAATGGTCGCGAGACATATGATTACAAAAGAAGAAGCGAAATCGATGGGGAAGGCGCTCGCCTATGATCTGGCCAAGAAAGCATATAACCTTTGAACGCATTTGGACTTGATCACGTTAATCGGTAAAGCTGTATGAAATCATGGCATTATGTGCTAATTTTTTTTGCATAGTAACCGGTCAAGTCGCGATTTATCACAAGAAGGAGTAAGATTTTGAACAGGAAGCCGCACGTTACGCTGAGCGACATCGCCAAGCAGCTCAACGTGTCGAAAGTCACGGTGTCCAAGGCGCTTAGAGGGCATCCAGATATCTCCAGGGAGACTACTAAACTCGTGAAGAAGGTCGCGGAGGAACTGGGGTATACCCCTAACTTTGCGGCCAGAAATCTCTCGTCCCGGAAATCAAATACGATTGGAGTCGTCGTCCCGAAAATCGCGCACTTCTTTTTCAGCTCACTGATAGAGTCGATTTACGACGAAGCGTTTTATAATAATTTCGATATAGCCCTCACCGTCTCGCAGGAAAATGCGGAGAGGGAAAGAAAGCACATCGAGACTCTGATGGCAATGAGAGTTGACGGACTCATCGTGTCTATCACGCAACAGACTAAAGACAAAGCCATATTTGAGAAAGTAGTCAGCCGGGATGTGCCACTCGTCTTCATGGACCGCGTAATGCCGGTGGATGGAACAAGCCAGGTAACTGTCGATGACAGGGGAGGCGCGATCAAGGCGATCGAGCTCGCAATTGACAATGGCTATACCAAGATCGCGCATATCGGTGGGTTCACTGAGATCAATATCGGGAAGCGGCGATATGAAGGTTACCTTGAAGCCATGAAGCGGCGCGGTCTCGAAATAGATCCGGACTGGGTCGTCCACGGAGGATTCGGTGAGGACGATGGTTACAGTGGCTTCATGCAGCTGTACAAAAGCGGGAGAATGCCTGAGTTTATTTTTGCGGTGACCTACCCCGTTGCGCTCGGCGTCTACGCGGCGGCCGCTGAGGTCGGCGTAAAGATACCTGACGATTTGGATATCATATGTTTCGGTAGCGCCGGCATCAACAAGTTTCTGAAGCCCGCTCTCAGCTACGTCGACCAGCCGACCGCCACGCTCGGAAAAGTGGCGGTGGATCTCATAATCGAGCACATCGGCGAGTCGGATGAGTTTCTTCCGAAGCATATCGAAGTACCGACGGACCTCGTCATACGCGATACGTGCGTGCCGAAGAAGAGCCGTGTCATCACATCCGTGAAGTGAACCGTAGCTGGGTCGGCTACCTCCCGAAAAGCGTCTGCCAGCGAGTGGCGGTACTGTTATTAACGCATCATTGTCCACAGGATCCTTAGTAGGCGTTTCGTAGTGGTACGGTCTGCAGTACCAATCGAAGAAACACGGCGATCCTCTTTCCTCGGTGTCTCTGGTAAGTGTTAAGCGCACCTGGCAGGCAAGCCCTGCTCGGCGTTGAATATTTCACAGAGGGGGACGGTCCAAAGGACCCTTCGGGAGGAACACAGAGTTCCACAGAGAGGAGCCTCTCTTTTCGTTCTCAGTGTCGATTTGTGTAATTGCTCAGCGCATGCCCTTCACTTAGGCGAGCACTGTCTGTGTTTTCCAGTCGGAGGAGTTGGTAATCGCGTCGATTTGAGATTTCTATCCGCTATCTTAATTTCGTCATGATGATGGTTCACAAAATTGTTTTTGCTCGCGGGTATTGTGCCATCGTCAGAGTACGTAGCATGTGATGTGGAATGTATATGTAAAACTCACTGGTGAATTCAAATGTCAAGGGAAGAAACTGTCAAGAGAATAATCGCAGGAGGGGCCGTTGCCGTCATCAGGCTCGCCGATCCTGGCAAGCTTACCAAAGTGGCGGAGGCTATCCATGCAGGTGGCATTTCCGGCATCGAAATAACTATGACAGTGCCGAACGCGATCAAAGTAATCGGCGAGGCGAGCAGGGAAATAGGGGACTACATGAACGTGGGCGTCGGATCCGTCTTGAATGCAGAGACGGCTCGGATGGCAATCGATGCAGGTGCAAGGTATGTCGTCAGCCCGATATTTAAAAAAGAGATTGTGGAAGTCGCACACGAACGCGATATCCCCGCCATCCCCGGCGCGTTTACTCCCACTGAGATCCAGACCGCTTACGAAGCGGGAGCAGACATAGTCAAGGTGTTCCCTGCCGATGTTGTCGGCATGGCCTTCTTCCGAGGTGTTCTCGCGCCGATGCCACATCTTAAATTGATGCCCACCGGTGGAGTGACGCTCAAGAATGCCGGAGAATGGCTGAAGTCCGGCGCCTGCGCTGTGGGTGTCGGTTCGGCCCTCCTCGATAGGAAAGCGATAGACTCCGGCAAATACCAGGTCCTGACTGAGAACGCGAAGATCATGATGGAAAGCATCATAAGGGCCTGGCAAGAGATGAAAGTTGCATGATTTCCGTTCCCAAATGTTTCGAATAGCGCGTCTCCATTTCCACAATCTTGCAGGAGGGAATTATGTCTGAGAAAGTCGTTACGATGGGAGAGATAATGCTCCGCCTTTCTACTCCCGGGTACACAAGGTTTGTCCAATCGCAGCAGTTCGACATCAACTACGGCGGAGGCGAAGCGAACGTAGCTGTGTCGCTGGCCAACTACGGTTTTGAAAGCTATTTCATCTCGAAACTTCCCAAGCATGAGATCGGGCAATCTGCAGTGAATAGCCTTCGCAGATTTGGCGTGAGGACCGATTACGTGGTTCGGGGGGGCGACAGAGTGGGGATATATTTCCTCGAGACAGGCGCAAGCCAGAGAGCGTCCAAAGTGATTTATGATCGAGCTGATTCCTCGGTCACGGAGCTTGCAACGGAGGAGCTTGACTGGGAAGAAGTGTTTTCCGGGGCGAAGTGGTTTCACTGGACAGGAATTACGCCGGCGCTAGGTCCGAAAGTACAGGAGAATCTTAGGGCAGCCTGCGAAGCTGCCAGGAAGAAGGGAGTCATCATAAGCGCGGATCTGAACTATCGAGCCAAGCTCTGGACGACAAAAGAAGCCCAGGCTGTAATGGTGCCGCTAATGGAGTGTGTGGATGTTTGCATAGCGAACGAGGAAGACTGTGAGAAGAGCCTCGGCTTTCACGCGGGCTCGACAATTGTCGAAAGCGGTGAACTCGATGAGCGCGCGTATTTTGAGCTGGCGACGAAGCTTAAGGAAAAATTCCGCTTCAAGTCTGTCGCTATCACTCTTCGCGAGAGTTATTCCGCTTCGCGAAACGGGTGGAGCGCGATCCTTCACGACGGCACTGACTGCAAGGAGCCTTACCGGTCAAAGAGATACGACATGGAGATCGTCGACAGGGTGGGAGGCGGCGATTCGTTTGCGGGCGGTTTAATCTATGGCCTCATCACTAAGAAGAACACGAAGGAGGCGCTCGAGTTCGCTGTTGCCGCTTCGTGCCTCAAGCAAACTATTCCGGGAGATTTTAATATGGTGTCCGTGGATGAGGTTGAGAAGCTCGTGAAGGGGAGCGGATCCGGCCGGGTTGAGAGGTAGCAGGGCGGCTTGTCTCGGACCAAATTTGAATAGCCAAAGGAAACTCGGAGATGATTCCAACAAGGCGCTCGTACCTTTTCTTGCTTTCAACCATACTGATCGTAGGCGGCCTTTCTTGCCGGGCTCGATCGCAAAACTTACTCTCCCCGCAAAAGGGACCGTGGGTTCCGGACGTTGGGGAAGGTGAGTACCGCAATCCGATAATCTTTGCCGATTATTCCGACCCTGACGTTTGCAGAAAGGGAGACCCCTTCTTTCTCATCGCGTCGAGCTTCCTCCAGTTCCAAGGTCTTCCCGATTGGTTACGCGGATTTCGACTGGTTCAGGATACGTTAAAGTGATACGAATCCCATCTGCCGTTCTAATGCGGTGGGTGCACGCAGGCGAATTTCTCCCGTCGCGACATCGTCTTTCATATGAATGGAAACATTAGCATAACGAGGATTGATAATGGATAAGTTGACCATGATGCTGGCTTTAATCGGACTAATGGGAATATCTGCGGTTCTTGTGAATAACAAGATAGCAGGAACCATCGTCTGCTTTGGCGATTCGATCACGCATGGCGCCAAGGTCAACGGGCACAGCTGGGTGTACCTCCTTTCGAAGGAGCACGCGGGAATCAACTTCGTGAACGAGGGAAGGAACGGTAGAAAAACTGCCGACAGGAAGGAGCTTCTCCCAGTGCTGAGAAAGTATAAAAAGGCAGAAGCGTTCCTGATTTTTCTCGGTGTGAATGATCTGAAAAATGGCAATGACAGCATGGTCGCCAATTGCGTCACGAATATGGAATGGATGATAAATAAGATTCGGCATTCCAATCCGCGGGCGAAGATCGTAATACTTTCTCCGTGCGAAATCAATCTCAGAACAATGTCCCCGCTAAATGTCAGAAAGAAATACAATATGAACACCGAGATGGCTCTGGTCGCGTTAGAAAAGTCATACAGGCGATTGGCAAAGGAAGAGTCGGTGGAATTCATATCCTTGCTCAGGGTCGTCTCGCCGGCTAACTATGCGGACGGACTCCATCCCAACGCTGCCGGACAGCAAGAGATTGCGGCTGCGGTCTGGAAGGGGCTGAGCAAACTTGTTAGGTAGCGTTCCTGAAGCTCATCCACCGATGAGAGGTGATGACGCGTGCGGCAATAAATGATCGTCCATCAGCTAGGAATTCACGGACCAGAATCGTCTGGAGTTTTTCTCGCAACTCGGCACAGGCGAGCTCCCGAAGTTCGTTCGGTTGCCGGTTCTAGTCGTCGTTGAAGGGACAAATTTCAAACAAAGTGCTTGACATTTAAGCTCGCTGAGTGTAAACTAAGGCGTTATTAAGTTATCGGTTAAGTTATCGTTCAAGTGAACGATAATTTGAAAATTTGAATGCGATTTGAGCGAAATTTGAGGGTTCGTGCGCGCTTCAAGCTGATCGTCGATCCCTCGAAATAGGTTACCCCAATGCCTCGGGATCCTGAACTTGGCAAATCGCAGCCTCATCGGAGCCGTTCCATCATAAGAGTCGCGACACGGTAGTATCTGTCCCTTACGTGCTCCTTTTGTCAAACCGTCACTCAAGCAGGAGGCGAGTATCTGAATTGAGATTTTTTGTTACTCCTTTTACAGAATTCGGAAAGTCGACCGTCCGCATTTCGGTCCCTTTCAATATCGGGCCTCAATTCTGGTTTTTGCATTCTCCCTCGATTGCACGGCGCGGTCTCCAGGGGGTAACTGTAGCGTTACTCCCGGAGGCCCACGGTTTTGCCTCCAAACATCTTCCCTATAACTACGATTTCCGGGAAACGTTGTGATGCTTGGGACCACGAGCCGCACGCATGCCGATTGCTATTCCATTACTGTGGAGTCACAACCTTTCTCAACGTATCATTCTTGCCACGCGACTGCAGAGAGCACGGCGCGTCAGCCTCTCTTGGGAGGGATTATCATCCTATCGATTCTGAGTTCATGGGACCGTTCGTTCCGGTCAGCGTTTAGATATCTGAAGTCGTTTACTCGCAAGTTGAACGGCTTGGAGGCATTCGCTTTCATGTTTCTCCTTCTGGTTGCGACCGGAACGGCGTTCCCGTTTAATTCTCATTACATAGTCGTTGCCAAGGATGGGAGCGGCGACTTTAAGACTATCACAGAAGCCATAAACTCACTCCCGATGTTCAACTACCAGCGCGTGGTCATCTACATCAAGAATGGAGTATACAACGAGAAGCTAAGGATTTCACAGGATTATGTGACGCTGCGCGGCGAGAGCAGGGACAGCACCATCATCGAGTATGATCAGCTGAGGACCGACTGGATTGCCCACGAAGATACAATCGGTCCGGCCGTCGTGAACATTCACGCAGACGACATCGTCCTTGAAAATCTGACTGTGAAGAACACGCAGCCAAAGGTGGGGCCACACGCTTTCGCGATATATGATCGTGGTACAAGGACTGTGTTCGTGAATTGTGACCTCCTTAGCAAAGGCGGAGATACCGTTTCGCCGTGGGATTACAAGACCGGGATGTATTACTTCGACAATTGCAGCTTTCAAGGGGCCGTCGATTGCGTGTGTCCGAGAGGATGGTGCTTCGTCAGGAATTCCAAATTCTACGAGCTTAAGAAAGGCTCGACGGTGACATGGCACGCGGGTGGGTACAACATCGACCAGAAATTTGTCATCGTAAATTCTAACTTCAACGGCGTGAAAGGGTTTTATCTGGGCAGGCATCATTACGAAGCTCAGTTCTATCTCATCGGTTGCACTTTCTCGGGCAACATGGCCGATACACCCATTTATAGGGTTACATACAAGGACGCTACGAGGGACAGGCCGTTCAATTGGGGAGAGCGAGATTATTACGACGATTGCCGAAGGATCGGCGGAAACTACACTTGGTTTGCCGACAATCTTTCAAGCGCAGCCGGATCGCCCGCTCCGTCGATGATAACTCCCGCCTGGACATTCGATGGAAAATGGAATCCGGAAGCCACAGATGGCCCGCGGATCATTCGTTACGATATTCACGGCAATTACGTCCTCCTCTTTTTCGATGAACCGATTACGGTTATCGGAACTCCTATACTCGTTTCCAAAGATGGGAAGAAACTCGATTACGCCTCGGGCGCAGGTTCGGATACGCTTCGGTTTGTTTCCAGGGACGGCGGTATCACTACTTCTGATTTGCGGGGGATGGTCGTTAAGAGCGGCGGAAAGCTTATCGGGACTATGGCAAGTGTCCATCAATTAAATGTCAACCTAAACACACAAATATAAAAAATACCAATGAAATTTGAACCTACATCGGTAATGAAAAAGGCAGCCATCTTCCTCGCGTTGTTTGTCGGAATGGCAAGCGCTCAGGGAACTGCCTCGCCTGTCGGATTTCCAAGAGATACTTCGTACACGTCGTACAGTGCTGCCGTCAAGATATACAAGAAATTTAAGAATGTTGAACTTGTAACCCCGAGTTTGCCGGAGGGTGTTGTAGAGAAGAAAAATATCGTTTACACGACTTATGGCTCTCGGAAAATGTATCTTGACGTCTTCATGCCGATGCGTAAAGGGGACGCGAGGCATCCTGGCGTACTGATAATTCATGGAGGTGGATGGATATCAGGTGAACGTTCCATGCTTGTCCCGATGGCGGAGCAGCTCGCGACATACGGTTATGTGACAGTCACGGCTCAATACAGACTTCAGCCGGAAGCGCCGTTTCCCGCTGGAGTTTACGATCTCAAAGCGGCGATCAGATGGATGCGAGCCAACGGCGCCGAATTCGGGATCGATACATCCAGAATCGCTGTTTACGGATGCTCGGCGGGCGGTGAGCTTGCGGCGTTTCTTGGAACGACCGGCGGCACCAAGAAATTTGAAGGGAAGGGCGGCTATCTTGGGCATTCAACTCGAGTTCAGGCTGTGGTCGATGTCGACGGCCTTCTCGATTTCATGAACATCAACTCAACCAAGTACGACAACAACCCGAAGAAGCCTTCAGCCGCGCATCGCTGGTTCGGAGGTTCGTACAAAGATATCCCACAGGTTTGGAAAGAAGCTTCGCCTATAACTTACGTAAGCAAATCAACGCCGCCGATAATATTCATAAACAGCTCCATGAAGCATTACCACGCGGGACGCGACGAGATGATAACGAAGCTGAAGCATCTCGGAATTTCCTATGAGGTGCGGACCCTACCCGGTACCCCGCATACGTTCTGGCTTTTCCATCCATGGTTTGAGAAGACATTGTCATACACTGTGAAATTTCTTGATAAGGTATTCAATCGTAATTCCTCGAAGAAGATGTGATAAGAAGAAAGGCATTCAACATTTCATATTTTGGCTTCATTGTCAGGCAAGTGTCGCGAAACCGTAGGTTCAGCGACGTCTGTTTGAAGACTCTCAGATACATAAACAGGTGAAAGTTCGGAAAAACCGGACGATTGAGCAGCGTTGTCCGGGAGAATGTTACACAAAATCATCAAGGAGGAATCATGAAAAAAGCGAAAACCGCCTTCAGGATGCTCGCGCTGACAGC
>JAJYRM010000135.1 GCA_021794075.1 Bacteroidota bacterium
GCGCCAGTGCGAGTATTAATCGCACAAGCGTCAAGGAGCGACCGCGCATACCGTATGACTTTCTGACGTCCCTTTTCACGTTCGCGGCGGAGAAGAACCAAAAGAGAACAAGGACCAGCCACGCACCCATCACTAAGTTGTTCACATCTTTCAGATTTGGCATATATCCGTTGATCCGTTAACGCATCTCGGCGTTGTTGCTTCGCTCACGCTTGTATCCGCTCGAACAACCTGCTTCCGAGTCCGAGGAGTACGGCGGTGAGAACGACTAGGACGAGCATGTCGGTGCCAAATCCGAAAACTGATTGCGCTCCTATGAAGGCGAACCTTAGCCCGTCGACGCCATAACTCAGCGGATCGAGGGCGGCGATCACGTCCATTACTTTCGGAAGTCCTTCAAGTGGGAAGAGCGCGCCCGAAAGGAAGAAAATCGGCATTACTAAGAAGTTCATGATGAGTTGAAAGCCCTGCATATCTTCCATCGTAGATGCGAGTGCGATGCCGAGCGACGTGAAGAGAAGCGCGACCAGGAAAACTACTACCGCTCCGACAGGGAGAAGTATGAGATCGTGCGGCCTGAAGCCGACGATGAGCGTGAGAACGAAGACGATTACCCCCTGTAACGCCGCTACAGTCGCGCCGCCGAGCGTCTTGCCGAGCATTATCTGAAGACGCGACACCGGCGCTACCATGGTTTCTTTCAGGAAGCCGAACTGTCTGTCCCATATCAGGTCGATGCCTGAAAAAATGCCGGTAAAGAGGACGCTCATTATTATGATACCCGGCGCGAGGAATTGTATATAGTTCCCGGCGCCTGCCTTCTTGAATATCGCGCCAAATCCAAATCCGAACGCGAGAAGGAAGAGGAGCGGCTGACCCAACGAGCCTATGATCCTCGACTTCGATCTGAAATACTTCTTAAGCTGCCTTAACCACATTATGTAAATTACGTTCAATTCTTTTGCCACCCTTTCCGGCTATTTATTAGTTCTGTTTGTTGTCGGTTAAATGCAAAGAGAATGGCGCATGGAGCACGGAACAAGGATAAGGAAAACGGAGGACGCAAGCCGGAGACCGGAGACTGGATGCGGGAGACGGGATTGCTGAGGCAGGAAACCCCCGCCACCTTTTTCATTATGCCTTCCATAAATCCAATCATCCAATAATCCATTCTTCCATTCTTCCAGGCTTCAGCTATCTTCGTTTTCCTCTCCACATTTGTCCCATTCTTCTCATCCTGTCGAGTCCGGTCGCCTCTTCCTCGCGGATCTTGTGTCCGGTGAGACTTAGAAATGCGTCTTCAAGTGTCTCGGAGTTCGTTTGTTTCTTTAATTCGTCCCCCGTGCCCATCGCGATGATTTTTCCGTGATCTATGACCGCGATCCGCTCGGCAACCCTGTCGGCTTCTTCCATGTAGTGTGTCGTGAAGAATACGGTCATCCCTTCCTTCTTGTTGATGTCTTTCACGTAACTCCACATATGGTTCCTGGTCTGGGGATCGAGACCGAGAGTCGGTTCGTCAAGGAAAAGGACCCTGGGATGGTGGAGAAGTCCTCTCGCGATCTCAAGCCTTCGCTTCATGCCGCCGGAGAATGTTTTCACAAGGTCGCCCTTCCGGTCCCAGAGCTCCACGAATTTCAGGAGTTCCTCTATTCTCGAAGACCTGATATTCGACGGCACCTTATAGCAGATCGCGTGGAACTGCATGTTCTCGAATGCCGTGAGGTCGTCGTCGAGACTCGGATCCTGGAAAACAATTCCGAGTGATTTTCTGACGCCATCCTTGTCGCGCGATGGGTTAAACCCGTTCAAAATAATCTGCCCGCTCGTCGGATGGAGAAGAGTAGTCAACATCTTAATCGTAGTCGACTTTCCCGCCCCGTTCGGACCGAGAAAGGCAAAGATCTCGCCCTTCTTGACTTCAAATGAAATTCCGTCGACGGCGGTGAAGTCGTCGAACTTTTTGGCCAAGCTTGATACCGTGATAATGTTATCGTTCGCTTGAATTACGTCCAAATCGTGCTCCTTCTGCGTTGTATTAATATATTAGACACAAATTCCATGATTTAGGTTCTCTCACAGCAAATCTTTCCTGTCAATATACGCGACAGCAACCTTGATAGCTGCGGCGGGTACTTAAATGCTGACTAACCAAGAATGGGCTTCCTGCGGAAAGGGGTAGGTGCATCCGGCTCTCACGATTCCCTCATGAATGATTCCAGGAGGCGCGCACGTCACATTCACACTTCTGTTGAATAATCAGTATCATACCGAGAATCGCTTTTTGCGCTCTGCTCGGAGCTAGTCGGCCAACTCCTCGCACAGAAATCCTAGTTTCTCCACTTCTTCAACTATCATGCTTTTGGGAATGTTCTCGCATTCGACCCGAAGAACCTTGTCGCAGTCCTCCAGGTCGATGGTGCAAACGCGCACTCCGCGACGCTGAAGCAGGGAGCCTTCGACTATCGCGTAGTTGTGCCTGCTGTTTATGTTTGTGCGGAAGATAAACAGATCCTTCAGATGCTCATCTACGCTATCGTGTTCTAGCAAGCTTTGCATTTAGTTTCTCCTGATATCGGTTCAATTGTGAATCTGTGATTCTCTTAAAAGCATGTTCTGACTTACCGGGCAAATCAATGACCCTCTGATTAAGACGAATGAAGGGTAAAGATATTGTCGCCTTTAGCTATCAAACTTGTAAAATTGTTGCCGCACTCTTCTTCAGGTAAATTGAGAGAGCGACTCCGCGAGTTTCGATACGGCTGTCAACTATGTGGCCGGCGACTTCTTCCGCGTATTCTCTCATCTCGCCGATCCGGTGCTTGCGGGAGTTGCCGTCGTACCACCGGGCCGCGACGCCGTTTATTCCCAGGTTGCCGGAACGTCTCATGAATTTCATCATCGCTGATCTTAGCCTTCTTAAGTGACTCGGTCGGTTATTTCGACAAGTAAATGGAGAAGCCCATCACGCTGTCTCTGATCTCGTATCTGTGGAAGCTTGTTCGAGATATCAAATCTTCAAATTCTCTCCTGCTGTACGATCCGCTCCTTTGAATAGCTCCGGCGATGTAAGCGGCCATCCCTTTCAATCCCATGTTCTCTGCAACTTTCTTAATGGCTCTCATCGATGCTTTTCTGTTTAAGTCCATGATCAAAGCCGTGCCGTCGGATCTTAACACCCTGTACATCTCTTCCAGAGCTCTGACCGGCTCTTTGAAATTCTTGATCGCCAGGACACAGACGATGAAACCGAATGCATCGGCTTGGAAGGGCATTTTGGAGACATTCCCTTGCTCAAAACTAATATTTGCGCTCGCCTCTTCGGCGTTTCTTTTGAATATCTCGACGAGCTCTTTGCTTATGTCCATTCCGGTGATCTTATACTTTCCAAGTCTGGAAATTTCTATGGAGAGATAGCCTGCTCCAGGCGCAATATCGAGTATGGAGTCTCCGTCTTTCACATGCTTTGCAACTTCTGCTGCCTGTTCCTTCATCTCGTCCATACGGTGCTCACGAGTCAGCCTGTCGTAATACTTCGCCTTCTCACATTCGATTCCCAGATCCTGGAACCGGCTAAAGAACTTCATCATAGTTCGTGTCCTTCGGTCTTGCCTGCTTCCTCATTTGCGGTTTCATACATTATATAGTCGATTGGCAAAGTGCTAATTGGACATCCATTGAGATTTACCTTCAGTGTTCCGCGATCTCCTGGCTCAATCATTCGAGCCATCCCGGCATCATCTCACTATCAACACTTGACCGCGACCGCGATACGTTCGTACCACTGCATCCCGACCTTGCGTTCGGTCAAATCCATGCCGGGACTCAGGCCGCGAATCCAGTCTTTGATGCCGCTGTCTTCGGTCAGATCCCAGCCTGAGTCGAGAGCCAAGCGTACAAGCTCATCGCGACTGAATCCTGAGCGAATGGGTTCGCCGATAAGCCGAAGAAACAAGCTGCCTGGAACTTTCCCAGCCTTCTTTCCCATGTATGTGAACGCCACACTGCTATGACGGCCCGAGAGCTCAGCAATCGAAGAAAATGTCGCCGCTACTTCTTTCGGTTTGAGGTACATGGTTCCCCCTTCCCAAAGCCAGAAGGTTTTCGCGTTCCGATTGAATCCTGACTCGTCGAGCTTTGCCACGATATGATCAACGGTGAAGTCGATGCCGACGAAACGTATATCCTTCGCTTTCAGGCTCTGGAGTGTTGCTTGCTGCCGTTTGAGCAATTGTGTGGCAGGGTGATCGACTTCAAATACCACCGTATTCTCAAGACCCGGCAAGCGCCACGCGCGCCCGTCGAGTCCCGCGCCCAAGATCACGAGCTGCTGAAAGGGAAGTGCTGAACCGATTGCCTTATCCAGGACAACGGTCCGGAACTGATTGAATATTCCCATCCCGCGAAACCAGAAAGGGAATGGGGAAGCCGGAATCCGGTCCCTGACTTTTTCCACTCTCTTCTTCCACTTTTCCGGCAAAAACTCTTCCGCGACCGGATCTACAAATCCCGGGACCGCCGGTATGAGATTTCCCAAAGCCCTTTGGTAGGCCACCATTTTCGCCGTGTTGCTCGCTCTATGCTTTCTCAACCTTTGTCCTTAATCTCAACCTTGTACGACCATTGAGACGATATCCATGTGTCCCCACGCCTGCTTCCTCAATCCAACACCACTACAATCCATTAATCCACCATTCCATCATTCCATTATTCCACCTTTCCACCCATCCATTATTCCCCACAGGGTCCTTCGGACATCATTCCACCGTTCCACCATTCCATTATTCCAACTATTCCCCGAAGGGTCCTTCGGACATTATTCCCGTCATCCGATCTTCTTCTTTTCTTTCACTATCGATCCGCGGTCTACCTGGAGGCTATCCGTGTATTCGATGAGATCTATTTCGCAGCCGGAGCCTATGACAACATCCTTTCCACGGACAACTTTTGCTTTCGTGCTCGACAGGCGGATGTCGTCTCCTTCTATGGAGTTCGCCGATAACATTGCGTTTCCCCAGTTGGATGGTATGAGCAGGACCTTGATCATCTTTCCGAAGCTTGTGGCAGAGCCTTTCCCGATGTTTATCCTGTCGCCGCCGACCTCTGAAATCCTCGATGGACCATAAGTCTTTATCTCAATTCTGTCAGCGTTGAGCAGGCCGTCTATCCTGATCTGACCCTCACCATTGAAAGTCTCCGCTTCGCAGTTCTTCCTCACGTTAATGAGTCCCATAAGCGACAGGTCGTCCGCCTTCACACTGGCCTTTGTCGTGAATCCGCCGCGGAGGTGACAATGTCGCGCATGGAAGTCGCCATCCAGTTTCAAATCTCCGGTGACGCGCATGTCGTCAGCGTCAGCCTTGCCTTCAACGTGGAGGGAACCAGTTATCTTTGCCGTTCCCGCCTTGAGATTTCCTTGAAGCCGTGAGTCGCCTACACCTTTAAACGTGATACAATCGAGGTCTCCGGTTATCAGTCCGTTGCCGATAACCTTGGCGCTGTCGTACCGCCCTCCCGAGGCGCTGTTGTTGCCGATGATCTTTAGATCGGCTCTCTTATCGTTCTTCATCTCAGATCTTCCTCGATTCATTTACAATGATTCTGGCGTCCGAATTCTTCTCGTAACTGTTCTTGTATTCGACGGTATCGATATGACATCCCGGTCCAATTTTTACATCCTGTCCGCGCACGACCTTTGCCGTAGTGTTTTCCAGGTAGACGTTGTCCCCTTCGATGGTGTCGGTGATTAGGACGGGATTGAGTGGAAGGCCGGGGAAGAGCGAGCCGATGAACTTTCTGATGCCCGATCCGCCGCCGAGCCTCACGTCTATCTCCTTACCGCCTATCTCTCTGGCCTTGCATTGAGCGTAGACAGAGATGCCGATCTTTTCCGCATTAAGAAGTCCTCCGACTGTAAAGCCGCCCTGTGAAGAGAACGATTCGGAGCCGCAGTCTTCCGCGATCCTGAGCATCCCCCGATTTTCCACCGTTTCGACTTTGACATTCCCGCCCACGTCGGACATACCGTCAATGATCATATTGTTTCCCGAGATATCTCCTCTGAAGTCAGATTTTCCAGAGACCCTAATTGTATTCGCTTTGACATTTCCAGTTAGGCGGGCTAGGCCGTTGATCTGAAGCTCACGGCACTCGAGGTCACCCGTGATGTCGCCCTTCCCGTTAATCTGGACGAAGTCGAACTTTCCTCCGGATGAACTTCCAAGCCCGTTAATTCGAAGATCGTTACCAGTTTCCATTAGCATCCTCTTGTTTTGATTCCGCGACTAAGCCGTTCTTATTACACATCGATCCAACGTTTCATCATTCCACGATTCCACCATTCCATCTTCATCCGATCCCCGCGTTGGCGAGCTTCGTTTTCAGTTCTTCGATAGTGCTCGTAACGTTGAGACGTCCCGCGACTTTGGTACTGGTGTCGAAGAAAATCTGATTGGGGGCTGAGACAAGTATGCACGATGAAGCGCCGAGTTTTCTGATGAAGATAATGTCGCAGTTCTTCCCTTCGAGCTTCGAAAAGTTCTCGTCGAGAGTTTTCAACAGAACTTTTCCTTCCTCTCCGCTGATTTCGCCTGACTGAAGCAGCTTGTCGAGGAGATAGATGTGAAGTATCGAAGTGAAAGAGAATGTGTCCTGTTCTCCGGCAATTTCATCGAAGAGCGCGATCGCGACTGTTGAAACTACGCCTGAGGACTTCAGCGCCTCTCCTGAAATGTTCACATCGGCAGGGTTGGGGGAGAGCATTTCCGCGAGTTCGTCGAGTGAAGCGTCGTCCTTCATGTTTTTGATTTTCTCGATACGAGAGAGGATCATATCACGCGGGAAGAACGTCTCCTGGCCAGTGAAAGTGGATTTCCGTATGAACCATTCTTCCGGTATCAGAAGTTTTCGCTTCCACCTGTAAAGCTGACCGTACGAGATTCCCGTCAGGTCGAGCAGCTCTTTCTTTGATATTAAATCATTTTCCATGTCATTAACCTCGCATTGAATATAACATAACACTGTTACGTTGTCAAGTGCGATTTATGAGCTGATTTACGTATTTCAATTAGTTGAAGTTTGGTACGTGTAACGATCATGTTCGATATTCATGCTAGTAATCACGGAAACGGGAGATTAAGGCCTCTTTTCGTGCAGAGAGTGACGTGGCCGACCTTGATTCTTCGACCCAAAACGGATAAGCTCTGAACGTATGCAAAAATAAGGAGGCTGTTCGTGGACAGACGTAAGTTTGTAAAGCAAACTTTAGGTGCGTCGATCGCATTCGGTGCCTACATGAAAGCCGGAAACGTGTTCGGCGCATTCTTAGATACTACTCTCCCGTATGATCTTGTTGCAGTGAAGGGCGGCGAGCCCGATGCCATGTTCGATCAAGGCATAAAAGCATTAGGCGGTATGAAGGCGTTTGTGAAAAAAGGGGACAAGGTCGTCATCAAGCCGAACATCGGCTGGGACGTATCGCCGGAGAGGGCGGGAGATACGAACCCAAAACTTGTTGCGAGAATAATCGAGCACTGCTTCGAGGCGGGCGCGAAGCAGGTGAGCGTCGTCGACCATACCTGCGACCAGTGGCAGCGATGCTACAGCAACAGCGGGATCCAGAGGGCGGCAAGCGATGCGGGAGCCAAAGTCGTGCCGGGCGCATCCGCAAGCTATTATCATGATGTGAAAATCCCTAATGGGAAATCGCTGAAGTCGACTCAGGAACACGAGGTTATACTTGACGCGGACGTCTTCATCAACGTTCCGATATTGAAAAACCACAGCGGGCCGAAGCTGACCATGGCCATGAAGAATCTTATGGGAAATGTGTGGGACCGTCAATACTGGCACAGGACCGATCTCGATCAATGCATCGCGGACTTCGCCACTTACAGGAAGCCGACGCTGAACATCCTGGACGCCTACTACGTAATGAAGCAGAACGGGCCGCGCGGGATTTCAGTCGGCGACATAATCGAGATGAAGTCGCAGGTGCTTTCTACAGACATAGTCGCGATTGATGTCGCCGGTGCGAGGCTTTTCGGGATCGATCCATTCGCGGTCCGTTACCTGAAGGCTGCTGCGGAGATGAAGATCGGCAGGGCTGACATAGAGAATCTGAGAATAAAAAGAATTACGATCTGAACACGCGGAAACAGAAAAACCGATCTCTCATGGAGAGTCGTGATTGAAGCTGCTCTAGAACTACCAATCATTTTGAGCCTTGCTTTGTGGTTTCATTGAGGGGATTGCGTCGTCCTCTTCGCGTCGCTCAGAGTCCTCGCAACGACGGGTCTTTCCATTTTGGGCCGCTTCAATCGAAGAACCATCAACCGAGCTGAGCATCTCGACACCTTAAATGAGCCTGATAAATTGAATAGACAATTCTGGAAAAAGATAAAACAAGTTAGAGTAGTCACCTCTCTGGTGTTCTTCGGGGCGTTCACATTGCTCTTCCTCGATGCCTGGCATTTTGTGCCGGAAAGCATCGCAACTGCACTGACATCTCTTCAGATTGTTCCCTCACTTCTGAAAGTCGTTATGGTCGGCGGGACGGTCACCGCGATTGGCGTAATGTTCATCGTTCTAATGACTCTAACGCTTGGCCGAGTCTATTGTTCGACGATCTGTCCGCTAGGGATCCTCCAGGACCTCATGATTCGATTTGCGCGCAAATTGAACCGTCGCAAGCGTTTCAAATACGCGAAAGCTCCTCAGTGGCTCCACTATTCAGTACTTGCGCTGTCATTGCTGTTGCTCATTCTCGGGAGCAGTATGCTGATCGGTGATCTCCTCGAGCCGTTCAGCAACTACGGCAGGATGGTCAATGCCTTCGTGCTTCCGCTTGCTGTATTGTCCAACAACGCTGCATCCGATCTCCTCGCCCGTTTTGGGATTTACTTCCTCTATAACGTACCGCTTCATCTCGAAGGTTTAGGGGCATTATCCATCGGACTTCTCTTCTTTGCGACGATCGGCTACATGAGCATGTCCGAGGGAAGGCTCTTCTGCAACACCTTTTGCCCGGCGGGTGCGATTCTCAGCCTTTTATCGCGGGTGTCACTTTTCAAACTGGCAATCAACAAAGACGCGTGCAATGACTGCGGGGCATGCGACAAAGTGTGCAAGGCACAATGCATCGACAGCAAGTCGAAGGAGATAGATTTCAGCGCGTGCGTAGGCTGCTTCAATTGTCTCCGCTCGTGCCCGGAAGAAGCGATTCAATATGAGCTGATGACACTGCCGGGTGTACGGCCCGTTAAAGTGGAGTTCAGTCAGGGAAGAAGGGAGTTCTTCAGGAAAGTGACGGTTCCGACGACGACCCTCCTCCTCGCCCCCGGGCTCGTACAGGGAGGAAGTATCCTTTCGGCCGAGACTAAACCAATTACTCCGCCCGGCTCGCTCGGCATAAGGCACTTCACGAGCGTCTGCACCGCTTGTCATCTTTGCGTCACATCCTGTCCGACCGGCGTGCTCAGGCCGAGCTTCATGGAGTACGGACTGGCCGGCATGTTCCAGCCCAAGATGGATTACTCCGTCAACTACTGCAACTACGACTGCGTGATCTGCGGAGAAGTCTGTCCCACGGGTGCAATCGTCCCTCTCGATGTACCGGCAAAGAAACTGGTACAGATAGGGAAGTCGACGTTCAATAAAGACGACTGTGTAGTTGTATCGAAGAAGAAGGACTGCGCCGCGTGTTCGGAGCATTGTCCCACGAAGGCGGTGCACACGATCCCGTATGAGAACGGACTCTTTCTTCCTGAGATCGACAACGAGCTTTGCATCGGTTGCGGCGCGTGCGAGCACGCCTGTCCCGTGA
This sequence comes from Bacteroidota bacterium, assembly GCA_021794075.1. GTDB lineage: Bacteria > Bacteroidota > Ignavibacteria > Kryptoniales > JAKASW01 > JAKASW01. Next base: position 9,824 of record JAJYRM010000135.1, read on the forward strand.
CCCCCAAGAAGGCGATTGCTGTAGTCTCAAATCCGGTTCATCTTAAGGCGAAGAAGCCGGAGGTTGATAATGTAAAGAAGCCTGCTGTACCTGTTACGGGAGGAGAAGATTTTCCATTCTGATAGGCAAATGTGTGAAAATTGACTCTTAGCGGTAGCCTATTTTTGTCGCACGAAATTCAACTCCTCTTTCGTCGGGAACCTGAAGAGGAACAGCATGATGAAGAACGACAGTAATGCGGCGAATTTAAACAGCTGCTCGCCGAGTCCGGGGAAGATAACGTGTCTGAATGCATGTGCGAGGACGACGACAATGAGTGCGATACCAATTTTCAGAAGCCTCGCATACTCATATTGAACCGGAT